>NZ_JBXEJO010000035.1:0-92331 GCF_056837965.1 Bradyrhizobium ferriligni | reverse complement strand
CCGCGCATGTCATCCGCATCCCAACCCAAGGTATACGTCATGACCCAAGGCAGGAGCCGTATGCGGTAGTTCCGCACGTACGGATCTGGGCGGGGGGCACGGAGAAATCCGTGTCCCTACCGCGACCCCGGCAAATGCGACATCCGATACCTGTAGCTCCCGAGCCGCAGACGTTCGTGCCCGCTGTCGTTACCCCGTCGTCTACGCTACCGGAGCGCTCACCGCGGCAGCGCCGACGCCTCCGAAAGGCGCCCGAGGGCGCCGAGAACAGCGTCATCATCGAGCTTGAGATGAACGGCGTCGCGGTCCGGGTCGGCCGCGGGGCGGATGCCGCGACGGTTGCGGCCGTGATCCATGCGCTGAAGACCAGCACGTGATCGGTCCGACGGGCGCGGTGCGGGTGATGGTGGCGACCAGGCCGGTCGACTTCCGCAAGGGTGCCGAAGGGCTAGCGGCCCTGGTGCGTGAGAGCATCCAGGCCGATCCGTTCTCCGGCGCCGTGTACGTGTTCCGTGCCAAGCGCGCCGACCGGGTGAAGCTGATCTATTGGGATGGCACGGGTGTGTGCCTGTTCGCCAAGCGGCTTGAGACCGGTTCGTTCTGTTGGCCCAACGTGCAAGACGGCGTCATTCGCCTGACCGCGGCGCAGCTGTCGGCCTTGCTCGAAGGATTGGATTGGAAGCGCGTCCACGCTGCGCGCGAGACACCGCCGCCGATCCAGGCGAGTTGAACTGCGGCACAGTGAATCAGTATGCATGTCACGCTCGCGGGGGACCGCGACGCATGGTGTAATCGCATCATGGCGACGACGGCCGACACGCTTCCCGACGATCCCGGCACGCTTAAGGCGATGCTGCTGGCCGAGCGGGCGCGGGCCACGCGGCTCGAGCAGATCATCAAGGAGTTGCAGCGTCATCGCTTCGGCCGCCGGGCTGAGACGCTGCCGAAGGACCAGCTGCTGCTCGGCCTGGAGGAGGTCGAGCAGGTCGAGGCGAGCAGTGATGCCGAGACCGATGCAGCCAATGCGGCCGAGCGATCGAGCCGAGCCGCACGGCGCCGCAGGAACAGAGGAGCGCTGCCGGCGCATCTACCGCGGGTCGAGATGCTGATCGACCTCGACGATCACGCCTGCCCGTGCTGTCAGCAGACGCTACACCGGTCGGCGAGGATGTGAGCGAACGACTGGATATCGTCCCGGCCCAGTTCCGGGTCCTAGTCGTAAGGCGGCCGAAGTATGCCTGCCGGGCCTGCGAGACCACGGTGCAGGCACCGGCGCCAGCGCGGCTGATCGAGGGTGGGCTTCCGACCGAAGCCACCGTGGCGCAGGTGCTCGTCGCCAAATATGCCGACCATCTGCCGCTGTATCGGCAGGCTCAAATTTACGCCCGCCAAGGCCTCGACCTGGATCGCTCGACTCTGGCCGACTGGGTCGGGCGGGCAGCCTTCCTGTTGCGGCCGGTGCATGAGCGGCTGCTCGCGAGGCTGAAGCAGTCGCCAATACTGTTTGCCGACGAGACCACCGCCCCGGTGCTCGATCCCGGACGCGGCCGCACCAAGACTGGCCAGCTCTGGGCATATGGGCCGCGACGACCGGCCCTGGGGCGGCACGGACCCGCCCGCCGTCGCCTATGTCTACGCTCCCGACCGCAAGGCCGAACGGCCGATCGTCCACCTCGCGGGTTTTGCCGGCATCCTCCAGGTCGACGGCTATGCCGGCTATCGGGTCCTGGCCGAGCGCGGTGAAGTTGAACTGGCGTTCTGCTGGTCCCATGTGCGCCGGCGCTTCTACGAACTCGCCGCGGCCGGTCCCGCACCGATCGCTAGCGAGGCGCTCGAACGTATCGCCGGGCTCTACGTCATCGAAGCCGAGATCCGCGGCCGCTCCGCCGACGAGCGTCGCGCCGTCCGCCAAGAGAAGAGCCGGCCGATCGTGGACGAGTTCGAACCCTGGCTGCGCGCTAAGCTTGGTCTGATCAGCCAGAAGACCAAACTCGCGGAGGCCATCCGATATGCGCTGTCGCGTTGGGTCGGGCTGACGCGCTTCATTGTCGACGGCCGCATCGAGATCGATTCCAACGTCGTCGAGCGCGCTATCCGCTCAATCGCGCTGAACCGCAAGAACGCCCTGTTCGCTGGCTCGGACGGCGGCGGCGAACACTGGGCCGTCATCGCCTCACTGATCGAAACCTGCAAGCTCGTCGGTGTCGAACCCCACGCCTATCTCGCCGACGTCATCACCCGCATCGTTAATGACCACCCGAACAGCCAGATCGACGAACTGCTACCCCTGGGCCTTCGTTACTCAAGAAAGCTGCCGCGTGGCCTGAGAACATCGCTTACCCGGAATAGATCGTTCGATCCCGTCGTAATGTGCTTCTCCGGCCGCATCGTCGAAGCCCCCGATGCGGAGAGGGAATCATGCTTCGTCCGTCAAGGGAATTCCGAAAAAGAAATTGTAAGGTTTGCGGGCCTCAAGACCCAAATCAATGCGATCTCAAATGCCTCCGCAGTCGAAAAACAGACTCTCACTCAATCGGTTAGACCGGGCGACTCATTTGCGTCTCTAAGGACAAAATCACGCCTCCGCTCTAACCACATGTCAATTCTCTCGTCGGTCCGGGGCGGTTTCTGCCAGCAGCCAGTCACGAAATACGATAAGGGGAGGATGGGT
This sequence comes from Bradyrhizobium ferriligni, assembly GCF_056837965.1. Lineage (NCBI taxonomy): Bacteria > Pseudomonadati > Pseudomonadota > Alphaproteobacteria > Hyphomicrobiales > Nitrobacteraceae > Bradyrhizobium > Bradyrhizobium ferriligni. Next base: position 89,660 of record NZ_JBXEJO010000035.1, on the reverse strand, counting down.
CGATCGGTCGGGCGGCCATACCAGATAGTATCGCTCGGCGCTTTCCATCGGCAGATTGAGGGCGCGAATAAGTTTGCCGCTCGCCAACTCATCTTGGATCAGGAAGCTCGGCAGCAACGCAACGCCAACGCCGACTATCGCAGCCTGGGCAACTGTCGCAAATTGATCGAAGTACATTGTCTGTCCGGATTCACCGGCTATGTTGTGGACCGAAAACCACCTGTCCCAGGCATTGGGTCGCGTCGAGATGCTGAGCAGCGGTGCCTTCTTCAGATCACCTGCGGCGCGAAACCCGTATTGCTTTTTCAACTCGGGGCTGCAGGCCGGAACAACCTCTTCGGAGCGCAACAATACCATCTCAACGCCGGGCCAGTCCTGCGGCCCAAAATGGATGGCCGCGTCCAGTGCTTCAGCCCGAAAATCGAAGTAGGTCAGGCGCGTTGCAAGGTTGATCGTGATTCCCGGATTGTGCGCGAGAAACTTGGGGAGTCGTGGCGCTAGCCAGCGTGTGCCGAAGGTTGGCAGGATGGCGAGATTGAGCGTGCCGCCTCTGGGATTGGCGTGAAGGTTGAAGGAGGCCGTGCTGATCTTGCGCAGGGCCTCACGAACTTCGCGCGCATAGGCTTCGCCGGCGGCGGTCACGCGAATGGACTGGCGTTCACGTGCGAAGAGCTCAACGTCGAGCTGCTCTTCAAGGAGCTTGATCTGGCGGCTGACTGCGCTCTGGGTGAGGCTAAGCTCCTTGGCGGCCAAGGTGACGCTGCCTGTTCTGGCGGCGGCCTCAAAAGCTGCAAGTAGCGCGGTCGACGGAAGGAAGCGGCGGGGCGTGTGCATATTCATTCCAAGCAAGCATGACCTCTTGAGAAATGATCGCTTGGTCACATTGCAAAGACAAGGCTAATCTCTCACCTAGCATACCGATTTGGTATGGTCTGGTGGACCCTTCGGGCGGAAAGTCAGCAACGGAGCTATTAATGGACGGGCGGCACGCTCATCCGGATCACATCCGGGACCTATTCTCGCGCGCGATGTCCGAAATTTATCGTGCGGAGGTTCCGCAACACGAGACGCTCCTGGCGCTTTTGGCTGACGTCAATACTGAGACTTTGCGCGCTGATCCTGGGTTGCGTGCCAGTCACGAACAGAGCGGCGAAATCGAAAGGCGGGGCGTCGAACGACACGGTGCGATCCGGCTCGGCACGGCGCGCGAGATGTTTGATATTCGCCGGGTGTTCGCGGTCATGGGTATGCACCCGGTCGGCTGTTATGACTTGTCGGTGGCGGGCGTCCCGGTCCATTCCACTGCCTTTCGCCCGATTCCCGAAGATGCGCTTCGCCGCAATTCGTTCCGCTCGCTGGAGTGCGGACAGAAGCAGCTTGGGCTGCTCCGACCGCCTTCGCCTGCGGAGAAGTACGACTGGGGCGCGCTGCTTCGGGCCGACCAGCGCAGCGCTCCGCAGCTATCTGAATGAACAGCCAACTCTGGAATACTCTCACCATGTCAGTTTCGACGAAAGCCCAAGCGCAATCTCATAAGCTCGATTTTTCCAGTGAAGTCGACAGGCTGCTTGCCGATGTTGGCGTGTGCCGACCGCTCTATAAGGATGGTGCACTCAAAGTGCACACCCCAATAACTGGGGAGACTATCGGACAGGTCCAGGAAACAAGCTCTGGTGAGGCCGTCGCCTCAATCGAAGCGGCGCATGCGGCCTTCCGGGCATGGAGATTGGTGCCTGCGCCGAAGCGCGGTGAACTTGTACGGCTGCTTGGCGAAGAATTGCGCGCCAACAAGGAGGCTCTGGGCCGACTGGTCTCGATTGAGGTTGGCAAGAACCTCTCGGAGGGTCTTGGCGAAGTCCAGGAGATGATCGATATCTGCGATTTTGCTGTCGGGCTTTCCCGGCAGCTCTATGGCCTCACCATCGCGACGGAGCGGGCGGAGCATCGGATGATGGAAAGTTGGCATCCGCTCGGCGTCACTGGAATCATCTCGGCCTTTAACTTTCCGGTCGCGGTCTGGGCATGGAATGCGGCGCTGGCGCTGGTCTGTGGCAACAGCATCGTGTGGAAGCCGTCGGAGAAGACGCCGTTGACGGCGCTCGCGGCCCAGGCGCTGCTCGATCGTGCCATCAAGCGCTTCAAGCACCACGGCGGGATGGCGCCCGAGGGCCTCTCAGCTGCGCTGCTAGGCGGGCGCGAGATCGGCGAGATCCTCGTCGATTACCCAAGGGTCGCCTTGGTCTCGGCCACCGGATCGACTGCAATGGGCCGCGCAGTTGGACCGCGGCTTGCCAAACGCTTCGCCCGCGGGATCCTCGAGCTCGGCGGCAACAATGCGGCGATCGTTGCGCCAACGGCGAACCTTGACTTGACGCTACGCGGCGTTGCCTTTGCCGCGATGGGCACAGCCGGCCAGCGCTGCACGACGCTGCGCCGTCTGTTCGTGCATGAGAGCGTCTACGATGCCTTCATGCCGCCCCTGAAGCGCGCCTATGATTCCGTCACCATCGGTAATCCTCTCGAAGCCAGCACTTTGGTTGGTCCATTGATTGACGGTGCGGCCTATCGCAGCATGCAAAGTGCTCTTAAAGCTGCGATGGCCGCGGGTGGTAGCGTTCATGGCGGCGAGCGCGTGACCCTCCGGGGGGCGGCTGACGGATATTACGTGCGTCCGGCCCTGGTCGAGATCGCCGCGCAAACCGGGCCAGTCGAGCACGAGACGTTCGCGCCGATCCTCTACGTGATGAAGTACAGCGACTTCGATTCCGTTCTCGAACAACACAACGCCGTTGCACAGGGTCTCTCGTCCTCGATCTTTACTAATGATCTGCACGAAGCCGAAGCCTTCCTGTCGGCGCGAGGCTCCGATTGCGGCATTGCCAACGTCAATATCGGCCCATCGGGTGCCGAAATCGGCGGAGCATTTGGTGGCGAGAAAGAGACCGGCGGCGGGCGCGAGTCCGGATCGGACTCATGGAAGGCGTATATGCGCCGGGCAACCAATACTGTCAATTTTGGCCGGATGCTACCGCTCGCACAAGGCGTCAAGTTTGACGTGCTTTGATGGAGGATCAGGCTTGAATTCTCCCGTTCAAGCACGATTGTCCCGGTTCCGGCCGTCGAGCCGTCTTGCGCCGATCGGCGTCTCGGAGATCCTGAAGATCACGGGGCTTGCCACAGAGCTCAAGCGCCAAGGGAGGGACATCATTCTGCTGGGGACGGGGGAGCCCGATTTTGACACACCGCAGCACGTCAAGGACGCAGCGAAGCGCGCAATGGACGCTGGTGCGACGAAGTACACCGAATTGGATGGCACGCCTGAACTGAAGGCGGCGATCCGCGCTAAGTTCAAACGCGAAAATGGACTCGACTTCGCGCAGGACGAAATCACGGTGTCGGCCGGCGCCAAGCAGGTTCTTTTCAACGCGATGATGGCGACGCTCGAGGTCGGCGACGAGGTTATCATCCCGACGCCGTACTGGGTAAGCTATGCCGATATCGTTGTGATCATGGGCGGCAAACCAGTGCGGGTACCTTGTCGGGAGGTCAACGGTTTTCGCCTGACCGCAGAGGATGTCGCGCGGGCGATTACGCCGCGCACGCGCTGGGTGATGTTGAACTCGCCGTCCAATCCATCGGGGGCGGCCTATTCGGAGCAAGACTACCGGCCCATCCTCAACGTGCTGATGGAGCATCCGCATGTCTGGCTAATGGTTGACGACATTTACGAGCACATCGTCTATGACAATTTTCGTTTCGTCACACCTGTGGCAATCGAACCGTCGCTTCGTAGCCGCACCCTGACAATCAACGGTGTCTCCAAAGCCTATGCTATGACGGGGTGGCGAATTGGTTATGCAGGCGGACCGAGCGAACTCATCCGCGCCATGGCTGTCGTCCAGAGCCAATCAACGTCATGCCCTTCCTCGATCAGCCAGGCTGCCGCCATCGCAGCGCTCAATGGCCCCGCGGAGATCGTGAGGGAGCGATGCTGGTCGTTCCAGGAGCGGCGCGATTTGGTCGTGACAGCCTTAAACAAGATCGAAGGCATCACCTGTCGGGTACCCGAGGGCGCGTTCTACACCTTCGCCGGTTGCGCCGGACTGATCGGCCGCACGACGCCGGATAGTCAGTGCATCAGCAGTGATACCGATTTCGCTGAATATCTCCTACGCAGCGTCGGCGTTGCCATCGTTCCGGGCTCGGCGTTTGGCCTCGCACCCTATTTCCGGATCTCCTACGCCACGTCGGTTTTCGAGCTTCAGGAAGCGTGCCGGCGTATTGCGCTTGCGACCATTCGGTTAACTTGAGAGTGAGTGCCTCCTCCGGCGTGGCCCTTCGTGCTTATGTTTAGGGAGTTGCTGGATCGTTGCTCTATCGATCTTTGAGTTAATTCTCGTACTTTCACCTCGATGGGTTCGCTTCCAACCCGAGGTCAATTCGCCTGATACACAGTTCGCCCGAATATGACCCGTGAACCAGAGCGATATATGGCGGTCCTGTCGTCGAAATGGCCAAGCAGCAATTCGATCGAGTTGCACCTACAAATTTTGGAAATGGATCCGAAGCGCGCAGTCGCCCTGTCGATGAACTTTGCCGTCAACTCAGATTCGTCCTGACGACTTAATCTGCCGAATGTGCGAAAAGGCCTTCTAGAATAAGCCTAAGCTCAGTTTTTGAGATGCCAATCGGCTATTCTTCGCAATCGAGGTTAGCCGTTTGTTGAGATAATCAAGCGACTCCTCATCGAGCCCGCCAAACATGGTCGAGTTGAGGGCTTGTCTCTTGATTGACAGCTTCGTGATTTCCGCCCGGGCTTTTGGAGTCAGCGAGATCTGAAGAAACCTTGCGTCATCAGGCGACGTTACGCGGGCAAGGAGCTCCAGCTTTTCAAGTCTCTTAGTTTCCTTGGTCACGAAGGCGGGATGGATACGCAGTTTGTTCGCAACAGCTATTCCCGCGACGCCGCGACCTTCGTCGAGCTCGTCAATGGCCATCAGGATCAACCACTGTGGTTCGGTTATTCCCAACAGGTGGGCCCAACTCTCGTGTATTTCCTCGAGTTGAGAGTGAATTTCGACAATGTTCCAGATGAAGTCCCTAACGGCTCTGTCGAGTTGTTCTTTCTCAGCCATGTTGGTCTTTCTGCCAAAGGCTCGGTGTCGCCGATCCGGCGCACAGCTGTTTCCCAAACCGGGAACGTTAAGTACTGCAAGAAGGCCTTGCGGGACATAGCCGCCATCTTGAAAATTAATTAATACAATTTATTAATTTAGTCATGCGCTGGATTGACCCGGAAGCACCGCTCGCTATCATCACTGAAGCCTTCAAACAGGATCTCAAGATACCCTCGAAGTTATTTTTTTGCATTGCGATCGAGACTGGCGGAGATGTTGCGAATTAGCAGCACCTTCCGCCAAAAATATAATAGACCAAATTAATTAATTGTAGAAATCCATCAAAAAATTTATACGACGATGGACAGCGAGGGGGCGCCTCGACGTCGTTCCGTCATGCACTTGCCCAGCCGGGTGAGGTTGTAGCGGCGGATCTCTGAAGGACGGAAACGACGTTTCCAATTTGGAGGTTCATCCATGAAACTGATGAAGAGTCTTATCCTCGGTTCTACGGCAATGTTCGCGGCCGTCGGGGCGCGGGCGGCCGACCTTCCCGTGAAGGCCAAAGCCATCGAATATGTGAAGGTCTGCTCGCTGTATGGTGCCGGATTCTACTACATCCCGGGCACCGACACCTGCTTGAGACTCGGCGGCTATCTGCGTGCGGACGTGTTGGTCAACACGAACAGCGACAACACCGGCAATACTTCGGGCGCTGGCGCCGCGGGAAATCGATTCACGAACGCCTTCACTTGGCGCGCTCGTCAATATTTAGAAATCGATACACGCACGGCGACTGAATACGGTGTGGTTCGCACCTTCGGCCAACTGGCGTTCAGCTGGACCGATGATACGTTCGCGGGGACTGGCGCCGGAGGAACTGTTTACTCGCTTGTTCCTGGTACGACTAACGGCGGGGCAGCGTTCAACTCAAGTCAGGGTGCAAACTCCTTCGGCAATATCGGCGTCTACTATGCCTTCATGCAGTTCGCGGGTTTCACGATAGGTAAGGCTCTCTCGCAGTTCAGCGCACCTTGGTCGAACTATCCCGGCAACAACTTCGACGGCCTCGTCGGCGGCGGCGGTGCGGTTACTGGCGTCAATCAGTTCTCTTATACAGCCGACTTTGGTCAGGGCATTTCGGCCTCGATTTCAGCACAGGATCCTACTCAATATACCCAGGCTGGTGTACTCAACGTGGCGGTTGGCCCGGCTGGCATTCCCGTCGGTACGCTCGGCCCATTTGGCGCTAACGACTATGCTGGCACGTATGCTCCTGATTTCATCGGTCAGGTACGTGTCGACCAGGCTTGGGGATTATTCCAGGCCTCGGTAGCCGCACACGACAACCATGCGGCCTACTATGGTGCCAATGAACTGACCGGTCATCCTAGCGACGTTTGGGGCTGGGCTGGTCAGTTGGCCTTGTCGATCAAGAATATCCCGACCGGAGCTGGCGACTCGATCAACATTACAGGCGTATATACGGACGGCGCCACCCGTTACAACATCCAAGACCTGAGCCAAGGCGGCGGTATGACGATCTTTGGCGGCACAAGCTTGCCTGGCGCCTATCAGAGCATTGGATTCGGGACGGCACCCGACACGGTGTTCGGAAATAATGGAGGCTCTCAGCAGAAAATCCAGACTTGGGGTATGCGCGGTGCGTTCAACCACAACTGGGACCCCTACTGGAGCAGCTCGCTGTACGGTGCATATGCTCGGGTGATGTATAGTGGCGGGGCCAAGACGTTGGTCTGCGGCAACGGCGTTGTTGGTGGTTCATTCCAAGCCTTTTATGGTGCGGGCGTCACGTCCTGCAACCCCGATTACGGGATTGCGCAGCTCGGTGTGATTACTCGGTGGACCCCCGTTAAGAACCTGACCTTTTCGGCTGATCTCACCTACACCCATCTAGATCAGAATATGGCGGGCACGATCGCTTACCCTGGCAGTAACGCCATTGGCAAGCCCGCAACCACTTACGAACTCAAGGACCAGAGCACTCTACTCCTCCTCCTTCGTGCTCAACGCAACTTCTGATTTGAACTAGCAGCAAAGGAGAAAATCTCGATTAATTCAACCTCCAAGGAAGGCCTCCGGTATGCCCACCGGAGGCCTTTTTGAGACAAGTCAACGACATGAGGCTCCATCGACGTTGGAATGGGGCGCCGCATCGGCTTCCAAAAGGGGATTGGCAGTTCGTCACGGTTGACCGTATCACGAGACGCGCTATTCTCAACCATCAGTCGCGCATTTGTGCGCTCTGGCCGCAGTTTTAATGTCAACGACACCGGAATTCGGCCGCCAGCCGTGCCGCAGGCTGGCGCCGTTGCGAATTTCAATGCCACTATCGAGGTGCGTACAATGTTCGATGCTCTGACGGAGCAGACGAGAGGTGAAGCCTGATGAGCCAACGAATCGTGGTGGCTGGCACCGATACCAGGATCGGAAAGACGGTCTTTTCCGCGGGGCTCGCTGATCTCCTCGGCGCGAATTACTGGAAACCGATTCAGGCCGGCCTCGAAGGAGAGACCGATGCCGAGCTCGTCGCACGGTTGGGCGGTGTCTCCGCCGATCGCATCGTACCCGAGCTTTACCGCCTTCTTGTTGATTGTCTTCTCGCTTTAGGCGTGACCGAAGACATTCGGGGGGGCCCGACGAAAAGTATCTCGCTGTTCTGGACGCGGTTCATGACACCATCGGCAGGCTCGACTATATGTTCTGCCGTAACGGCGACCGCTCCGTAGCCGCGCGCAGCGATGATGTCTCCGATCTCCTCCAGCCCCTCTTCATCCAGAGCCTGAAGCTGCTGCCCCTCTGCACCTATACGACCCTTGACGACGAAGCGATCTTGCCGGGGGACAAGCGGCGGGGGAGGTTGCAGATTGAGGTCATACTGCTCGAACCGGCCTTCGGTCCGCATCTCGATTACATCCCGGAAGCCATCTGTTGTTACTAGTGCTGTTTTTGCACCTCTCCGTTCGATCAGCACATTGGTCGCAAGCGTCGTCCCGTGGACGATGAGGCTGATATCCGCCGCCGAAATTCCCGCATCCCGGATAACGATGGCGAGGCCATCCAGGATAGCCTGCTCAGGCGCCGAATAGTTCGTCACCACTTTGGCCGAAAGATCTTGCCGCGCACATCAAGCGCAAGGTCGCCGAAGGTACCGCCGATGTCCGCGCCGAGGCGGATATCTTCCTTGCGATTGCTCATGACGTCACCTTCTGCGAGGCAAGTGCAGCGTCGCGCATTTGGGAAAGCGTCTGACGGGACGTAAGAGCTTCAGGCGAAACTGCGAGGTCGAGAACAGCGCCTGTCGGCGCAAGAAGGTCAGCGTGCCCATTTCCATCAGCGCGGAAGTGTCACCGCAAACCCGGCCGCTTGGGCAAGCTGTGTCAGCGTCAATTTCTTTATTCTACGGAGTTCGCGGATCTGTCCGCCCACAGAAGCCCCTGGGTCCATATTAGACCACGATTCCGAGGTCGCCCATTCATCCGCTGCGCGCACCGACCTAATAGTCATCGCCTCAATTGAAATTCAAAACCTACCATGAATGAATTCATCGAAGCGCCCATCGCAACACAACGTTCGACTCCCAAAGCCGGTGACTACCAACGCACCGCCGCAGACCTGCGCCTCCTTACGGACGGCAGGATTCAAAAAAAGGCACCGTCAACGTGAAAATATAATTCACAATTGTGAAAAAATATGCCACTATTTCAGGACCGATCGGAGGATGTGGCACATCTTCCAAAAATCGGCGCAAGTCGTCATTGTTGGGGATGGAATCGTGGGTTGCAGTCTGGCGTACCATCCGACCCTCCGCGGTTGGACCGACGTTGTTTTGCTAGAACGAAAGCAGCTTGCGTCCGGGACAACGTGGCGCCCTGCGGGTCTCGTGGGTCAATTTGGTGCAACTCACAATCTCGCGCGACTGGCTCAATATACTACAGAGCTTTACTCCGAAATCGAGCGCAGGACTGGCCAAAATACCGAATATCGGCAGATTGGATCGCTTGCAATTGCGAACAATCAAGAGCGCTTTGAAGAGCTCCGGCGCAGGGCTTCGGTGGCTCGATGTTTTGGGTTGGAGGTCAACATCCTGTCGGCAGAGGAGGCGGGTTGTCTTTGGCCTTTGATGACGACCGAGGATCTCGTCGGGGCGGTGGATCTCCCGAAAGATGGGCAGACCAACCGAGTGGACGCGACGCAAGCTCTCGCAAAAGGAGCGAAAGTTCGCGGCGCGAAGATTTTTGAAAATGCGCTGGTCGCGGACGTTCTAACCAGAGACGGCCGCGCGATCGGAATGCGGACCAAGGACGGTAAAATAGCGGCCGAATTCGTTATGAAGTGTGCTCGCATGTGGGAGCGAGATCTCGGCGCCAAGGTTGGCGCGACCGTGCCGCTTCACGCGGCCGAGCACTTCTACATCGTTACGAAGCCAGTCCCCGGAATCAAAAACACCTCCCCGTCCTGCGTGACGGCGATGCCTGCACGTACTTCAAAAAGACGCGGGCAAGCTGTTGGTCGGTTGGTTCGAGCCGATCGCAAAACCATGGGCTATGCAGGGAATTTCTGAAAGTTATGAATTCAACACACTACCAGACGACCTCGATCATATTGAGCCATTGCTCGAAGAGGCGATTCGTCGCGTGCCGATATTGCCGAAGACCGGCATTCAGTCGTTCTTCAATGGCCCTGAAAAGCTTCATTCCCGACGACCGTTACATCGAGGCCTCTTCGCTATTATGATCGAGAGAATATACCAACCGCAGCGAGCCGCTCGAAGCGAGTTCATCCGCATCCGGACGCTCGATTATCACGTCTTGGTCTGGGGCGAGCCCGCCGCCGACAAAAGCCCGATCGTGATGGCTCACGGCTGGATGGACGTGGCGGCGTCATGGCAGTTCCTGGTCGACGCGTTCGCACGTGACCACTGGATAATTGCGCCGGACGGGCGCGGGTATGGACTGACGGAATCGCCACACGCGGACTACTACTGGTTCCTAGATTACCTCGCGGATTTGGACTTCCTGATCGATCACTATTCACCGCGCACGAGCGTGAACCTCGTGGGCCATAGTATGGGCGGCTTCACCGCGATGCTGTACGCGGGCTCGCGCCCCCAGCGCATTCGACGCTTGATCAACCTTGAAGGCTTCGGCTTGGCGACCACGCGGCCTTTCATGGCCCCGAAGCGCTACGCAAAATGGATGGACCAATTGAAGGCCTTCCATCGCGGCGAGATCGAATTAAAGACGTACGACTCGGCGGCGAGCGTGGCCCGGCGTCTCATGAAGATGAACAGACGCCTGACGCAGGATAAGGCGGATTGGCTGAGTACGCACTGGGCGCGCCCGGACCAGCAAGGCCAATGGCGTATCTTCGATCCCGCGCACAAGATCACTAACCCCCACCTGTTTCGGCTAGACGAGGTGCTTGAAATCTATCGCTGCATCGCCGCACCGACTTTGGCGATCGAGGGCTTCGACAACAGTCTCTCGCAATGGTGGCAGGACCGGTACACACTCGCGGAATATCATGAACGTTTGAAATCCGTTTCTGACTGCCGCATCGCAAAGGTGCTCGATGCCGGGCACATGGTGCACCACGATCAGCCGGAGCGAGTTGCCGATCTCATTGAGAACTTCGTCGCTTGATCCAACGGGTGTCAAACGAGATCTCGCCCTTTGACGGTTTGACTAGGTCAGCTAATGGCCGGTCGAGAAAGACATCGTGTCCGCGCGTTGGGGACGTGCTTCAAAACGATTCTCAACTATAGAGCCCAGGAGCATAAGCTGTGAGCGAAGTGGTCAAGCTCGAACGTCGTGATGTCATCCCGTCGTCACGGTTAACAGCCCTCCTCAGAACACGCTCAGCGCCGCGGTGCGCGGCGGCATCCTGGAATGCATTAAAGCCGCTATCGCCGATCCGGAAGTGAAGGGTGTCATGCTCACCTGTGCGGGGCGCACCTTCATTGCCGGCGCCGACATCACCGAATTCAGCAAGCCGCCGAAGCCGCCTGCGCTCAACGACGTGCTCACGGAGATCGAGAATTCGCCAAAGCCGGTCGTCGCCGCGATACACGGCACCGCATTCGGCGGCGGCCTCGAGGTTGCACTGTTCTGTCATTTCCGCGTTGCCGTGAAGGAAGCGAAGTTTGGCCTACCCGAGGCGAAGCTCGGCCTGCTGCCCATCGGCGGCACGCAGCGCTTGCCGCGCGCGGTCGGCCCCGAGCTCGCGGTCAAGATGATCGTCGGCGGTGATCCTATTGGTGCCGCGGAAGCGCTCAAGCACGGCCTGATCGAGGAGATCATCGAGGGGCCGGCCTCGGGCGGCGAAGCCTTTGTCCGCACGCTGCTCGCCGAGAAGCATCAGCTGCGGCGCCTCCGCGACGACAATTCCAAGCTCGCCGCCGCCAAGGCCGATCGCTCGATCTTCACCAATGCGGTCGACAGCATGATCAAGAAGTCGCGCGGCCTGGAAGCGCCGCTCGCGGCGGCCGACGCCGTCGGCTACGCCATCGAACTGCCGTTCGACGAGGGCCTCAAGAAGGAGCGCGAAGGCTCCCTCAAGCTGGTCGCCAGCGACCAGTCCAAGGCACAGCGCTGCGCCTTCTTCGCCGAGCGCGAAGCCAACAAGATCGCGGGCGTGCCCGAGGGCGCGAAGGGCCGCAACGTGGCGCACGTCGCCATCCTCGGCGCCGGCACCATGGGCGGCGGCGGCATCGCGAAGTCTTTTGCCAATGCCGGCATTCCCGTCACCCTAATCGAGACCGGCGAGGAGCAGCTCAAACCGGCCTCGGCATCATACAGAAGAATTGGGAAACGACCGCGGCGCGCGGCGGCATCCCAGCCGACGCGCCCGCCAAGCATGGCGCTGATCGACGGCAAGGTCGGCCTCGAGAATGTCAAGGACGCTGACCTGGTGATCGAAGCTGTATTCGAGACCATGGCGGTGAAGAAGGAAGTCTTTGGCAAGCTCGACCAGTTCGCCAAGCCCGGCGCCGTACTCGCTTCCAATACGTCCTATCTGAACATCGACGAGATCGCCAAGGTGACCAACCGTCCGCAGGATGTCTTGGGCATGCACTTCTTCTCGCCGGCCAACGTCATGAAGCTCTGCGAGATCGCGCGCGCCGACACAAGACCGCGCCCGATGCGCTGGTCGCGGCGGTCTCGATTGCGCGCAAGATCGCAAAAGTGCTGGCCGTGGTCCGCGTCTGCGACGGCTTTGTCGGCAACCGCATGCTGGCGCGACGTGGCAAACGGTCCGAAAAGCTGTTGTTCGAAGGTGCGCTGCCCCAGCAGGTCGATGCCGTGGTCGCAAAGTTCGGCATGCCGATGGGACCGTTCGCAATGGGCGACCTCGCCGGCCTCGATATTGGCTGGCGCTCGCGGAAAGATCGGGACATCAAGTCGGAAATCGAGGACACGCTGTGCGAAGCCGGCCGCTTCTGCCAGAAGACCGGCAAGGGCTACTACAAATATGAAGCGGGCTCGCGCGCCGCTGCCCGATCCCGAGGTCGAGAAGCTGATCGACGAGACGCTTCTGCGTCTCGGCCACAAGAAGCGCGTCGTCAGCGACGAGGAGATCCTCGAGCGCATGACGTATCCGATGATCAACGAGGGCGCGAAGATCGTGGCCGAGGGCATCGCGGCGCGGCCCTCCGACATCGACGTGGTCTGGCTCTACGGCTATGGCTGGCCGATCTATCGCGGCGGTCCGATGTACTGGGCCGACCAGGTAGGCTTGAAACACATCGTCGATCGGTTGAGCTTCTATGCCAGAGAAACATATGATCCTTCGCTCGAGCCCGCGCCGCTCTTGAAGTGCCTCGTTGCCGCGGGCAAGGGCGTTGCGTCGCTCGCCGCCCCCCTCGAAGGCGGCTTAGTGCCGATCTCTCCCTGCAAAGAGCTTAGGCGTCCGTGGCTTTCGTCGACGATGACCGCAAGAAAGATCAACGCGACATAGGCGCAAAGGAGAGAATCCATGGATCTCGCATTCACCAAAGAAGAGCAGGCGTTCCGGAAGGAGGTACAGCAGTTCTGCCGCGATCACTTGTCGCCCGAGACGCGGCGAAAACTGGTTGAGGAGCGGGAGCTGTCAAAGGAGGAAATGGTCGCGTGGTGGCGCATCCTCAACAAGAAGGGATGGGGCGTGGCGCATTGGCCAAAGGAATATGGCGGCACGGGCTGGAGCTCTGTGCAGCACTACATTTTCAATGAAGAGCTGCAAATGTTTCCGGCGCCCGCTCCGCTCGCCTTCAGCGTGTCCATGGTCGGCCCTGTCATCTATACGTTTGGTAACGAGGCGCAGAAGAAACACTATCTGCCGCGCATCGCCAACATTGACGACTGGTGGTGTCAGGGCTTTTCTGAGCCGGGTGCGGGCTCCGATCTTGCCTCAGTCAAGACCAAGGCAGAGCGCAAGGGCGACAAATACATCATCAACGGCCAGAAGACATGGACCACACTCGCGCAATATGCCGACATGATCTTCTGCCTCTGCCGCACCGACCCGACGGCGAAGAAGCAGACCGGCATCTCCTTCATCTTGGTCGACATGAAGAGCGAGGGTATCACCCTGCGCCCGATCCAGACCATCGACGGCGGCCACGAGGTCAACGAGGTGTTCTTCGATGAGGTCGAGGTGCCGGTCGAAAATCTGGTCGGCGACGAGAACAAGGGGTGGGACTATGCAAAATTCCTGCTCGGCAATGAGCGCACCGGCCTCGCCGGAGTCGGCGCCTCCAAGGAGCGCATTCGCCGCATCAAGGAGCTTGCCTCGAAAGTGGAGTCCGGCGGACGACTGGTGATCGAGGACCCCACTTTCCGCGAAAAGCTCACGGCCTGCGAAATCGAACTCAAAGCGCTCGAGCTCACGCAGCTGCGCGTGGTGGCCGACGGGGGCAAGCACGGCAAGGGCAAGCCCAATCCGATGTCCTCCGTGCTCAAGATCAAGGGCTCCGAGATTCAGCAGACCACGACCGAGCTTCTGATGGAAGTGATTGGGCCGTTCGCCGCGCCCTATGACGAGCACCCGGATTCACCCAACGAAGGGATGGATTGTACAGCGCGGATCGCGCCGAGCTACTTCAACAACCGCAAGGTCTCGATTTACGGTGGCTCCGACGAGATCCAGCGCAACATCATCACTAAAGCGGTGCTCGGGCTGTAACCGCAACGAGGGTCGCCTACGAAGGCGGAGACCCAGTACGCCGCGGCGGTCGATGTGGCAAGCGGTTCTCGCTACTGGATCAACACTTTCGCGGCCATGACAGCGAAGGACAGGCGACAGCGGCGACACAGAACTAGTCGCGTCGATTTGGAAAGAGCAGGGAAACACGGATTCCGATTTGTCCGGCGAGCAGCGGCTGCTCAAGGGTAACCGGCGTGAGGCCCCACCTAGGCATCCCTCGGCTAGCGCGCGATAGAGCCTGGCATGAGCGGATCGGTGGAGGTGGAACGATGGCAAATGCCATGCTTGATGCTAGGCAGGAAGGTGATTCCTATCGTCGTGTCGAGTTGATCACTGGGGAGCGTCGCCGGCGACGATGGACGGGCGAGGAAGGCCCGGATCGTGGCGGAGAGTTTTGAGGAAGGTGTAAACATCTCCGAGGTAGCGCGTCGCAATGGCGTTGCCCGCGGGCTGCTCACGGTGTGGCGACGCCAGGTTGCGGCGGAGGTAGCAGGCAAGGCGCCGAGCTTTGTGCCAATCCAAATTGGGACCGAGAGCAGCGGCACAGCCGACGAGCGTATTTCGTTGGCACAGGAGATCAGCGCGCCGCCGACCAAGGCCTGCGGGGTGATCGAGATCGAACTGAACGGGCGCGCGTCCGGATCGCGCCGGGTGTGGAACTGGCAACGCTTTCGACGGTACTGTCGGTGCTTCGGGGCATCCGGTGATTGCCCTGAGGTCCGACCTCAAAGTGGTGCTGGCGGCACAGCCGGTCGACTTTCGCGAGTCGGTGCACACGCTGTCGGCGCTGGTGAGCGAAGCATTGCGCGCGAACCCGTATTGCGGCGACGTCTTCGTGTTCCGCAGCAAGCGCATGGACAGAGTGAAGCTTCTGGCGTGGGACCGCAGCGGCATGGTGCTGGTAACGAAGTGGCTGCACCAGGGGCGCTTCACCTGGCCGCCGATCGCAACGGTGTGGTGTATCTGAGTGCGACGCAGCTTGCGATGCTGCTCGACGGGCTTGAGTGGACGCGTGTCTCACCCAAGCCTGTGAAGCAGCCTGCCGTTGTCGGCTGAGGAGTGAGGATTTTGCTGGAGCATGTGGCGCGCGCCTGTATCGTCTGATCATGGCGATTCGCCCCGACGCTCTCCCGACCGATCCGCCGGCTTTGACCGAGATGGTACTCGCGCTCGACGCCGAGAACGAGAAGCTGCGCGTGGCGATGCAGACACTCAGGGAGATGATCTTCGGGAAGCGTTCGGAGAGGCTTGCGGTGCTCGTGGATGAGCAACTGGCGCTCGAGCTGGATGATCTTCAAACCGACGCCACACGGCCTGCGCCGGCCAACGACGATGCGACTGTGGCGCCCAACAGGCCACGCAAGAGAGCGCGCCGCAACATCGGTGCGCTGCCCAAGTACCTGCCGCGTTGTGAGCAGGTGCTGGAGCCGGAGCCGACCGCGTGCCCGTGCTGCCAAGGCCAGCTTCACAAGATTGGCGAGGACGTCAGCGAGGTGCTGGACGTAATCCCGGCGATGCTGCAGGTGCTGCGGACGGTCCGTCCCAAGTACGCGTGCCGCAGCTGCACCGATGGCGTGGTCCAGGCAAAGGTCCTGCCGCGCCTGATTGAGAGCGGCATGGCCTCGACCGCACTCGTGAGCCACGTGGTGGTCTCGAAGTTCGCCTGGTATCTGCCGCTGTACCGGCAGGTGCAAATCCTGGCCGGCCAGGGCATCCAGCTTGACCGTGCGACACTCGCCGGTTGGATCAAGCGTGCCGCCTGGTGGCTCAAGAGCCTCTTACGTGTTCGCCAACGGCCGCGGCACGGAGGAGATCGCCGGACAATTGACGGGCTTTTCCGGCATTCTGCAAGTAGATGGTTATGCCGCCTACAAGGCGCTCGCCCGCCATCATGGCGGCGCGATCCAGCTCGCCGTTTGTCTCGCCCATGCCCGCCGCAAATTCGTCGAGGTGTACAAGACGACCCAGTCGCCGTTTGCTCGCGAGGTGATCGAACGCCTGCAGGCAGTCTATGCTATCGAAGCGGAGATCCGTGGCAGCAATGCGGAGCAGCGGCTGACCGCACGCCGCACCAGGAGCGCACCGTTGATGGCGGCACTCAAGGCGCGACTGACCGGGATGGTGGGCCAGCTCTTCTCACAGTCGAAGCTGGCAGAAGCGATCAACTATGCGCTCAATCACTGGGACGGGTTGACGATGTTTCTCCGCGACGGCCGTGTCGAGGTCGACAGCAATACAGTCGAGCGTTCCATGCGCCCGATTGCGATGGGAAGACGCAATTCATTGTTCAGCGGCAGCGAAGGCGACGCCGAGAGCCGGGCGATCCTGGCTTCGCTCGTGAACACAGCAAAACTCCATGAACTCGACCCGCAAGCCTACCTGACGGACGTGCTGGAGCGCATCGTGTCCGGGTGAGCCAAGAGCCATCAGTTGCGGGAGCTGCTCGCCTGGAACTGGAAGGCGGCACGCCCGCGCGCCGCACAGGCTGCCGCATGAGCCCGCGTCGACATAAAACAGCATTGCCGATGGTGTCAGCCGCGATGCCACTTGCGGAGCTCGAGCGATGGCTCCAGACTCGTATCGATCGACATCCTGCCGCCACCAGCATTCCCATGCTCGACGGCTATGCCGCCGCGATCGTCGCCGGACCGGTGTCAATGAGCCCGATCGACTGGATCTGCCCGCTGCTCGCGATCGACGCTGACGCTTTCAACCATGGCGGCACGCCGGAGTTCGCCGCGATATCAGCCGTCGCGCTACGCCACAACGACATCAGCAACACCCTCTCGACCGCGCCCGATCGGTACGAGCCGATGCACCGGCGCGACGTCAATGGCGATATCGATCCGCGCCCCTGGTGCCAGGGCTTCTACGCCGCGATGCAGCTCAGACTGTCCGCGTGGGCGCCGTTGCTGAACGCCGGCAACGTCAATCACGGCCTGCTGCTGCCCATCCTGCTGCACAGTCGCGACGATCAGAACCGTCCGCTGCTCGGAGCGCCACAAAGCGGTCGCGAGCCTAACGCTCACGCCGACATCCCAGCGGCCGTCGAGGCCTTGCGCCAATATTGGATGCCGATCCGCTACGCACGCTGATCACCGCGGACGTGGTAGCTCATACCGCTTACGCTCAAGGAAAGCGTCGAGGAGCTTCTCACCGACAACGATGATTACGAGCAGGAAAAATTGCTCTCGCAATCGGCGCGCGGTGGAAGCGCATTTCTGACCGGCTTGATGCGGTGCAGACCTTGCGAGTCCGCAGGATGGACCCGCGGCACTATGTACCGCAACCTATATAGGTTCGAACCGACTGATCGTCGCCAACGCTTTAGCGTGAGTCAATACCAAAATTTGAGCCGCAAACTATGCTGAAGTTTCGGTGGATTGGTGTTTTCATAGACAGACGGTTCGCGACCTTGCGGACTAGGCAGACCGTTCATTAGCCGCTTACTCGATCGCTGCTGCTCGAGGTATAGAATCAATCATTGGCCTGATCTCGCGCAAACCATCTAATACCACTTGTACTAGTCGATCAATTTCAAACCTGGTCATTGGGGTCGATAAAAGTCCCGAGCATGTTTCGATCATGAGCAGGCCGTTCTCGAAAAAATAGTCCAGCAGTGCCGAGATGCAATTCTGTTCCTCCGGTCCCACGAAGGCACTCCGATAGCTGGTTGGAGGGATGTCCTTTAAATGTATACGGAACATGGATCCTACGCCGGTGACGCAAGCAGGTACATCTGCAATCTTGATTGCCTCTCCGATTCCGGCTCGGGCATCGTCGGCCAGCTTGTTTAGGCGCGCAACAGCGTCTCGATCAAACATCTGCATCGCGATTGACCCAGCTGTCATCGTGATCGGGTTGGCACTGAAAGTGCCATAGTGCGGAAATGGAGCAGGTCCGTTCAACGGGTTCATCACGTCCATGACATCAGCTCGTCCGGCCAGCGCTCCTACCGGGAATCCACCCCCGATCATTTTTCCCATTGCGGTCAAATCAGGCTTAAATGCAAACGTCCCCTGCGCGCCTTCATAGTTGGTACGAAATGTGATCACCTCATCCACAATCATCAGTACGCCGTTTTTGGCAGCCCAATTGCTTAGCCCCAAGACGAATTCTTGGCTCGCATGGATTACACCTATGCGATGTGGAAGAAGGTCAATCAAAATGGCTGCGAGGCCAGCTTTGTTAAGCTCTAGAATGGCGATCGCTCGGTTTAGCTGATTGAAGGGTATGACCACCACGTCATTCAACGCCGATTGCGGCGTTCCGCGAGACACCGGCACACTAGCGGGGGCATCCGAGTTTCCCCAATTTGATGGCTTCGCCGTCTGACTGACTTCCGCGTAATCGTACAGTCCGTGGTAAGATCCTTCGACTTTGGCAATCTTTGGATGCCCCGTGAAAGCTCTGGCCGCCTTGATACAGCTCATGACGGCCTCGGTACCCGAATTAACAAATCGAATCTTTTCGAAATTTGCGTTCCGCGCCACCATCTGTTCCGCAAATTGTACTTCGATCTCCGTGCCGACGGTGAAGGCGGTTCCTTTCGCTATTTGTTCATTGACGGCCCTTGTTATCTTTGGATGTCCATGTCCATGTATTAGGGAAGCGACGTTGTTTGCAAAATCGATCCGCTCCACCCCTTCAATGTCGGTCACACGGCACCCCTTGGCGTTCGCTACGTAGATCGGGTGAGGTTTCCGAAGGATTGTGTTGCGGCTGCAACCGCCAGGCATAACCGCTTTGGCCCGCTCATACAGCGCAGCGCTTTTCGATAAACTATCCATGATCAACCGTGCCGCGCTGGCTTAATCAGATGGTCTAGTTTCCCTGGGACACCAAGCCATTTCGTGGCCTCAGGTAGAGGTTCCTTCCGCGCCGTTATTTGCGGCCAGACGTGACACAGCTCTTCGTTGATTTCGACAAAGTGTTTTTTGCTAATCGGTAGCCTGTCTTCATTGTAGATAGCCTCCGCCGGGCACGCCGCAACGCATGCGTCGCAATCGATGCATTCACCGGGATGGATCACCAAAAAGTTCGGACCCTCATAGAAACAATCCACAGGGCATACCGTAACGCAATCCGTGAACTTACACTGGATACAGTTGTCAGTGACGACGTATGTCATGTTGATGTTCCATGCATTGATCCGACGGATAGCTGATGAAAGCTCATAAGTTACTCCGCCGCAGCTAACGCGCTCGGTTTAATATCGTAAATCGAGTAAAGCCCCGCCTCGTCTAATATGACTCGATCGTCGTAACCACTAAACCAGATCGCTTCGGTATTGCGACCAACGATCGTCACTTTGCAGCGGTCCCGAGCGTCCGCCGCAGAGCGCAGAAGCTTGAAGATCACGACCCCGTTCTCGGCGCCTTTCACCCCAAGGAAGGGTTCGTTCGTTACGGCCGCGACTTCGGTCTTACCCAAATAGTGCGTAATGGAGAGCCGCGCATGCGTTTCGACGCCCGAAAGACCTTTCTGCGACTCATTCAAAATGTTCCAAGCTCGCTCAATCGGCACGTTGAATGCCCTGTGCCCCACGATATCCCTTCCACAGAAGAAGTAATGGTTTTCGACGCCGTTCCTTTTAAGCTCGCGTTGCATTATACGCAGGGCGTCAGGGTCATCATTTATTCCGGAAATAATCGGTGACTGATTATCAATATTGATCCAATGACGGCTTCGCAGTCCCTGGATCGCGGCGAGAGTCGATGGCAGCCATCTCAAACCTGCGTGTGCATCAGGGATGTAACTGCCGTCCGGGTTCTTCGCCAAAAACTCATCAGGATGATTGAAATGCACCATCATACGAAGGCTAATTCGCGGATAAGCCTCGTGAAATGCGTCCAACATTGCAAAAAAACTCGAGTCGAAGCGTCCCGGGTAAAAAGCAAGTTCCTTTGTTCCGATACGGATATTTTCAATGCCGGCTTCAGATAGGGCCGCCAGCCACTGCGCAATATTTTTGTTGCCTAGCACCATAGGATCGCCGCCAGACATCAGAATTTCGCGCAAACGCTCGCGGTTTGTCGTAGGATGACGACCACCATTTCGATCTACCAGAGCATTATGCTCGCGAATGTACGCAACTATTTCAGGTATCTTGGCGAGTCCCTTTGGAGCGACCGTGCCATCAGGTCGCTCAACCTCTTTCTTGGCAATGAGCTCTTCTCGATAGCAAAACCGACAATGAGCGGAACAGGTCGCCGCGACGTAAATTAGACCAAGCTCATACTTGTGTATCAGCCCCTCAACGGGACTGTACGACATTTGCTTTCCGGGATCTGATGCACCATCCAGATCATAAGTTTCTTTTGGGCTGGCCTTTACCAGTGTCTGGATCGCCTTTGAATTCTTGGCTTGTTCAAAATAGTGGCGAGTTATCTTTACGGGCATGCGAGCTTGCAAGTCCCGGGGCGTTCCGTCCAACTCTTTGATCGCTTCGAGTTCTTCTTTTGAGTAAAAGCCTTGCATATCCTGCGGGACGGAACCGTCATAAAACTTCTTGAGGCCAGTGACGATTTCGCGATCGTATTTGCCATTTGAGACGTTGGCTAAGAAGGCTTGTTCTCTTGAAGAGGGCTCGTACTTTTCTACAATAGCCATGATGACCACCTTTATCGTTCGTTGCTGCGTGGCAGAATCTGTGCTGACTGGTGCTACTACAGATTGCTGTTGAGTGAGTTAGATCATGTCAAACTTCACGCGCTGAGCGAGCGGAAGTGTCAGACCTGAGTTCGAGTTCATCGACCGGCGCACATACGCCTTCCAGACATCGGGTCCGCAGCCCGTCTCCTTTTCGCTGCCAGATGCGCCACCGATCTCGGCGCCTGACGGTCGATGTTGACGTTTGCAACCCCGCAATTTGAACCTCGCGCCGAGAAGTCCTCGCATAAATCGTTCGTAAACATCGATGACGACAAGCCTGCGCTACGGTGATCGCGCAAACCGAGGACGGAATCTAAATCGCAATCGTTCATGACATAGAGAATTGGCGCGAAGGTTCGTGTTCGACTGGCCCTGTCTGTTCCGCCGTCTCGCCAAGCGCCGGCCGTGCGTAGAGAGCCTAATTGGCACTGTCGACGGGGACACGCTCGCTGCCATGGACGGTTCCGCCGGCAGCCTTGGCGGCCTCCAGCGCCTTCCGCATGGATTCATAGGCATGCGGATCGATCAGGGGGCCAACCAGATTGGCGAGTTCAAGGGGGTTGCCTACTGTGTGGGAATCGTAGGCGCGCTTCAGTTGCGGCACGAAGCGCTCGTGGACGAAAAGACGGCGCAGCGAGGTGCCTCGTTGGCCCGCCGTGCCTGTGGCGGCAGAGGCGACGCCGCGCAATGTCAGGTCGAGGTCGGCTGTCGGCGTGACGGTCGCCGTGTTGTTGCCCGCGACTTCCAGGATCGCGCGCGCGAACCGCCCGGTGAGCTTCGGGCCGACAGCTCGGCCCATCGCGGTAGCGTCAGTCGCCGAGCGGATCTTGTCAGAATCCAAATGCCGAGCCGCCATTAAAGCCTCCAATTGCCTCAGCGGGCGGTCCTCGCAAGAGGCATCCGCTGTACATACGATTTTTTCATATGTAGCGTAATTATGCTTGCGTGCTCCTGGCTATCAAGCAAGGTTTGGTTAGGATGTCATTCTAAATCGGAATGATTGTGCAAACGCTCCGTCGCTTGCTTCCGCCAACTGCGATGCTCGCAGCGTTCGAGGCGGCAGCTCGCACGGGCAGTATGGCTTTGGCTGATCGAGGAGAACTCAAAGTCGACCTTTACATAAGCAAGCGCCAAACCATTCATCTCAATGTCGCCGGCGACATTTACGGGCACAAGATTGGTGAAGCGCTGCGCAAGATCGGCGCGGCTTCCTTAAACAATCTCGCGATCCTCCCCACAGGCATGCGCTGGCGCCACGGTTACGGAAGTTCCTGGCGCAGAATCCGGGCATCACCATCAATCTTACGACGCGATTGTCCCATTTCGATTTCCGAATGGAAGTGCTGGACACGGCATTACACTTTGAGCAGCGAGATAGGCTTGGCGCGGAAAATGGATCGCGGCATCCAGCGCTTCGGTTCGGAAGTCGAAGTAGGTCGCCGCAATCATCTCGTTTTGCTTCACACCCTTGCGCGTACCTGCTCCAGAAGTCTCCATACCATTTCGATGCGGCCAGCGCAGAGCGCCGAGAAAAGTCAGCGTTCGCCGGTGGCCATGCGGGGCAAAACCTCGCACCCGCTCGCCCTTCGGTCCCCATCCGCGCAGCGGGGCCATGCTGGTCTTGATCCAGGTCTCGTTGATGAAAACCACGCGTTGGGGATCCAGGCTGGCCTGCCATGACCGCCATCGTCGCCGCCGACGTGCGACGTCAGCTCGGGCTTGCTCAATGGCGAACAGCGTGTTTTTGAATCGAAGCCCTTCGCGCCGCAGGAATGTCCAAACCGCATTGTGCGAGACCTTGACATCGCGCGCAGCGAGTTCGTCCCTCAGCTTGTGCAGCGTCAGATGCGGTGTCTGTCGGATCCGCTCTTTGATGAAAGCGCGGTGTGGTTCCAACACCGGCTTGCGGTGCCCGCCCATTTTCCCTGGGCTCACCGAGCCGGTCGCCCGATAGCGCGGCGACCATTTCACCACCGACGATACCGCAACACCAAGCCGCGTCGCCACTGTACGGCAGCTCTCGCCAGTTGCAACCGCCGCAAAAACTCACTCTCGCAGATCATTGGAAAGAGGTCGGCCCATCGCATGCTGGCCCCCAGCCCAGCTAGCATTTTGAATCACAAACCGCCCCTCAGGGGAAGTCCTCCCGATTCAGCTTAGCCATGAATCGCTCTAGGGCGGATGAAAGTGCCGCCGAGGTAAGTCTTAATCAACTGCCTCGTAGCGAGTCTTGGGTCCGAACGGTAACGGCAGGAGCAAGCATAGACAGCAAGCGTGCAGGGTTTGTATTAGGCCACGTACGGTCGCCGAGGCTGCTTCAAAAGTCGAAGGCAACACCAGTATCTGCGAAGGCGAGCAGGTTCTGGGCCGCCGGGGGCGGAGCCATGCGCGCACAGAAATCATGGGATTGTGCTCCGGCTCGTCACCGGAGGGAGAACTGGCCGAGCGAAAAGCAGAGGCCGTTCCTCAGGTACGGCAGGGTGGCGGATCGGGCGTAGTATTATCGATGGTGGCGAAGGCAACGAGTCGACCGGAGGGAAGGCCCGACTAATGGGAAACTCCGGTGAGCAGGCAGGGGCCGGACACAGAGCCAGGTCATCCTGTCAGCCAATCTCACCAAGTTAAATGAAGCGGGCATAGCCGCGCCGCGAACCGAGCTTCTCCAGCGCCGGTGAACACAACGCCCTCATCTTTAGCTGCACTGGCCCGGCATCCGGTCGGGAAAGACCTTGAGTTCTTTGAGCCTCGAGGAGCGCGAGCTTATCGACTTCACCGACCTTGAACTTGCTCCAGGCATCGGCCGCAGCAGCGTCGAATGACGCCGTTATCAGCTCTCGCAAATCCCTAGGCATTTCGATTTGCCCCGCCGCTATCGGGTTGTTCAAAATAGATTCGCCGGTCGTCGACCGTGCGGAACTGAGATGCCGCTGCTGTGCCCCAACTTTTCTGGGGCACGTCTCTCGGGAATCTATTCATTACATCGATGATAATGAAGGCCAAATGGGGCGCACAAGGGATCGAACCTTGGACCTCTCCCGTATGAAGTGCCGCTGATTGCGAGTGTCGCGACTTGAGTGGGGAAGTCGCCGCCCGGGCCTATGCACGTCATCATCATGGAGGAGATCGCTATCGCTGTGGCAAGGACGGCTTTTTGGATGGGTACGCAGGCGGTCTGCACTTCCGTGGATTAATGTCCCCTTTGGAAGGACGGTCCCAAGAGCGGATTCAACGGAAGGCCCTGCGCGAGCGCGGATCGACCGAGTTCTCCTTGAGTAGCCGCGCCGTGTGATCGGCGTATTCACCGCATTGTTCCGCGGCCAGGTGTCGGAGGCCAACCCCTAGCAGTTAGGGCTCGCGACGGGCGAATCCGTGGTGACCTTAACTACGTGATTGGTATCGATGAGATCGAGAAGCAAGTGCAGGATGGAGTCGTCTGGTACCGCAGGCCCACTGCATTATACGCGATGCGACAGAGCTATTAGGACGGCAGAGGAGTCTAAGTAAGTTCGATCGACCGCGAACGAACGCTGATTCGTATCAAGAGCGCCGACGGTCGCGGGCACGGATGGTGTTTCCACCGCTGCTCGACCTCCCACGTCCGTAGCGGATGGCGGTGGCCGCGCGCCTCTCAGGTTGCGATGAAGCGGAATGAGCTTGCCAGGAGAAACAACATTCTCTGCCGGAATGATCTATTGAATAATCATTATTTGATTGTCCTGAAATTTCCAGATTAGTTGGTCGGCGTGTCGGTTTGCCTGACGAAGCGTACCAAGCCTAAGCAAACACGCACGGAGGTCAAGTTGAGCCTAAGTACATTGGCAGGGCGTCCCGTGAAGTCCTCCAAACTGCATACATTCGATGATGCCTATTGGCAGTCCGAGAGATCGGGTACGCAAGGGGACTATCTGGACCTTTGCTTCACGATTGACGGGCGCGGGGCGCATGATCAATCGTCGGAGTTCTGTAGTCAACTGGGTGAGGCAGCCAATGCCGTATCGGCCCGATATCGTGCGTTCTAACACACCGTTCTTTGTCAAGAATGCCATTCTGGCGGGGCTTTCCCTGCAGGATCTCGCGGCGATAGGAGAGTTTCTGGAACCGTTGCTCCTGAAAGAGCGTGTGGTGCTGCAAGAGCCGAAACGGCAGCTTGATTACATCTATTTCTTAGATTCGGGCCTCGTCTCGCTAAGAATTGCTGCGGCCGGAAGCGTTCTCGAGACGGCAGTGATAGGACATCGGGGGGCGGTCGGTGCGTTGCTCCTTTCGGGTGCGCATCTTTGGACCCATCAATCTGTCGTGGTCGTTCCCGGGGCCGCACGCAGGATCCGCGTTGCGGATCTGCGTCGATTGATGGACGAGCGCCCTGCGATCCGAGAACATCTTTCTCGGTACGTTCAGGCGCTGACCTTGCATTGTGCTCAGACAGGGCTGTGTGGAG
This sequence comes from Bradyrhizobium ferriligni, assembly GCF_056837965.1. NCBI lineage: Bacteria > Pseudomonadati > Pseudomonadota > Alphaproteobacteria > Hyphomicrobiales > Nitrobacteraceae > Bradyrhizobium > Bradyrhizobium ferriligni. The sequence goes on along the minus strand of NZ_JBXEJO010000035.1, from coordinate 64,244 downwards.
TGCGACACGAACGCGAAAAGCGCCTCGCAAGCTGGCTCTGTTTGGCAAGCGATGCTCTTAACGCTCATGTTCTTCCCGTAACTCACGACTATCTGTCGTCCGTCTTGGGATTGCGTCGGGCTGGCGTCACGGAGACGCTAATCCGATTCGAAGAACAGAAATTGATCCGAAAAATGCGCGGGGTCTTGCAGGTCGACGAACGTAAGTGCCTTGAGCAAAGGGCATGCGGTTGCTACAAGGTCATTTCAGCCGCTTACGGCTGCTCCGAGATCGTGACGTCAACAAGAGAGCCGGCGGCTTAGGAAGCGCGCGTTCCAATCCAATCCGTCGTGTTCACGTTCGTCGACGTATGCGACAACGTGCGTTGCAGGCGACTTGTTCGCTTGCGCGGCCTGCCTCACCCCGCGCGAACGTTGCTTCCAAATAGTTGGATTCAGCATCTTCTCAACGGCGAATATCAACCGCTGCACGAAACTTGCGTTCATAGCGGGGGGAGCGCACACCTAAGAAGCGCCTGATGCAAGCGGGTTCTGCGAAGGAAGCTTGGGATGGCGCGAGCCAGCGCGTGACGAAGGTTGGCAGATCGCAGGATTAAATGTGCCCCCTGGGTTTGGCGTGAAGATTGAAGGAGCCGCGCTGATCCTACGCAGCGCCTCGCGGATTCGCGCGCATAGGTTTCACCGGTCAGGCGTATGGGACTGACGTTCAGTGCAAAGAGCTCGACCTCAGCGGCCCCTCAAGCGGCTTGACGTGCCGGCAGGATCGCGCGCGCGAATGACTGCGCTCTGGGTGAGGCCGAGCTCTCTGGGCGCGGAGCGCAACGCTGCTTGTCCTGGCCGCAGCCTCGAAATCCAGCAGCGCGGTCGACGGAAGCAATCGGCCGGGTGTGCGCATATTCATTCCGAACAAGAATGACCTGCTGAGGACAGATCGTTTGATTGCCATGAAAATACAAGACTAATCTCTGGCTAAGCATACCTAATTGGTGTGGTCCGCTTAAGCCTCCTGCGTCCGCCGGGGACTCAACAACGGAGCTATCTCATGACCGCGCGGCACGCCGAACCCGATGACATTCGGAATCTGTTCTCCCGTGCCATGTCCGACATGTATCGCGCGGAGGTCCCACAATACGGGACGCTCCTGGAGCTTGTCGCGGATATCAACGCCGAGACTTTGCGGGTCGACCCTTACCTTCGTGCCAGACTCGAACAGAGCGGCGAAATCGAGAGACTTGGCGTTGAACGTCACGGTGCCATCCGGCTCGGAACGGCGCGAGAGTTGTTTGACATCCGGCGCGTCTTCGCGGTCATGGGCATGCATCCCGTCGGCTATTATGATCTGTCGGTGGCCGGTGTCCCGGTTCATTCAACCGCCTTTCGCCCGATCACGCAGGAAGCTCTTCGGCACAATCCGTTCCGCGTCTTCACGTCCCTGCTCCGCCTCGATCTGATCGAGGATTCCGCGCTGCGCGCAGAGGCTGCGACGATCCTGGCCGGTCGCCGGATCTTCACGCCGCGTGTTCTTGAACTGGTTGCAGTGTTTGAAGCCGAGGGCAGGCTGACGAGTTCCCAGGCGCGGGAGTTCGTTAGCGAAGCGCTCGAAACCTTCCGCTGGCACAGGGATGCGACCGTCGACCTTCCCACCTATCAAAAGCTGCTCCGAGCCCACCGGTTGATTGCCGATATCGTTTGCTTTAAGGGCCCCCATATTAATCATCTCACGCCGCGCACTCTGGATATCGATGCCGTGCAAGCCGACATGCCGCGACGTGGCATTGCACAAAAGGCGGTGATCGAGGGGCCGCCGCGCCGCAACTGTCCAATTCTTCTGCGGCAGACCAGCTTCAAGGCGTTGGAAGAGTCCATTGCCTTCAGGGAAAGCGCAGGTGAAGCAGCGTTGGGGACGCATACCGCACGCTTTGGCGAGATCGAGCAACGCGGCGTCGCGCTCACGGCGAAGGGGCGCAGCCTGTATGACGAACTGCTCGCCAACGTCCGGCGCGATGTGGATGACGACGCCGCCTCAAAGGCCGGCAGTTACGAGGCAGAGCTTCTGGAGAGTTTTGGCGCCTTTCCAGACAGCTGGGCCGAACTGCGTTCCAAGGGACTCGCCTCCTTCCGCTATACGGCATCGCCGGCCGGACTCGCGTCAAGCCAGCATGGGACGCTGCCCTCGAGCGTGGATGAACTCATCTTACGCGGCGCCCTCCGATTTGATCCGATCGTGTACGAGGATTTCCTGCCGGTCAGTGCAGCCGGGATATTCCAGTCAAACCTCGGCGCTGACGAGCAGAAGAACTATACCGCCCAATGCAGCCGCGAGCAGTTCGAAGAGGCGCTCGGTGCCAGCGTTCACGATGAATTGGAGCTTTACGCGCAAGCGGAGAGGGCGTCGATGGAGCGCGCGCTGAAGCAGCTTGGCGCTCCCCAGATCGCCTTCGGTTGCGGGACACCATGATTAATCCTTGCGCCGCCTCACGCTGATTCACGATCTCCACGATTTGGCCCATGACAGCGCCTGCAGCCGTCTAAACTCAATAGTCGATTCTCGGAGAGTTCCCATGTCCGTTACAACGAGGGCACAAGCGCACATCCGCACTCGATCTTGCCGGCGGAGTCGATAGATCGCTGGCTGACCTTAGCGTGAGCCAAGCGCGCTACAGGGGCGGAGCACTCACGGTCCATACACCCATCACCAGCAAAACCATCGCACGGGTTTCGGAAACAAGCGCGGGCGACTCGGTCGCCGCCATCGAAGCCGCGCATCTGGCTTTTCGTGCGTGGAGACGGTGCGGGCCCCAAAGCGCGGCGAGCTTGTTCGGCTGCTCGGCGAGAGCTGCGCGCCAACAAGGCCGCCTTGGGCCGATTCATCTCGATTGAGACTGGCACGATCGTCTCGGAAGAGCTTGGCGAGGTCCAGGAGACGATCGACATCTGCGATTTTGCGGTCGGACTTTTCCGCCAACTCTACGGCCTGACCATCGCGACCGAACGGCTGAGCACCGGATGATGGAGAGCTGGCATCCGCTCGGCGTCACCGGATTTATCTCCGCTTTCAATTTCCCGTCGCAGTGTGGGCATGGAATGCAGCGCTGGCGCTCGTATGTGGCAACAGCATCGTCCGGAAGCCATCGGAGAAGACGCCGCGAACTCTGATTCCTATGCACCGAGTTGATTCGGCATGCGGCGGCGATGCGCAAAGAACTCTGGCTCAATGACGAGCAGTGGGCTCGGCTAGAGCCGCATCAGCGGGGCGGGCCATACGATTCCGCCGCTTGCCGAGCGATGCGCCTTGATCGAGGTGAAGTCGATGGACAAAGTCACGCTGTCCTTGCTGCAACGGGCGAGCGCTTCAAAGATCGCCTGCCAATGTCCACGCTTGGCCCAGCGATCGAAACGATTATAAATCGTTGTGTACGGACCATAGTCGGACGGCAATCGCGCCAGCGTGCGCCGCATTGAAGCATGTGAACGATCCCGCTGATAATGCGTCGATCGTCATCGCGCGCCGGGCCAGTCTGGTTCGTTTGGATGATTTGAACAGTCCGCACAAACGTATCCGGCATGTCGGTGCTTTGGCCGCTGCCAAGATGGAGACCCGCGGGTCCCGATCCTCATAAAGGGGCCGGCCTCGAAGGCCATTTTTCGCCAGAGGTTTCCGGAACGCCGATCGCCTGTCAGGCCATCTTTCTTTCACCACTCGCAGTGCGTGGCGTCCGACGAAGTATCCGCCGGCGCTTGTTCGTTAAGCCGTTATCGACACGGCCTAATAAGTCCGTTCATGGTGGAGCAGCGCCCAGACGGTTCGCGCCATCTTCGCGGCCAAGGCGACGACGGCGACGTTGGGATGGGCGCGAGCGAGAAGCGCACGCAGCCAGACTCCGGTCGCCGGGTCTCTCCTGACCAGCGATGGCATGGCGGATCGTGCCCCCTGGATCAGCATCTTGCGAAGATACCTGCTTCCTCGCTTTGTGATCCCCAAGAGCGTCGGCCTTCCTCCGGTTGTAGCCTGACGGGGCATGAGACCCAACCAAGCGGCGAGGTCGCGTCCCTTGTCGAGCGTCGCCGCGTTGCCGACCGCGGCCACCAGCGCGGTAGCGTTCAGTGCGCCAATGCCAGGAATGCCTGTCAGCCGATGAACCTACTTGTCGGTCCGGGCCATGGCTGAGAACTCAGCGTCAAAGGCGGCGATACGGCGGTCCAATTCCTGCCAGCGTGCGCGCATATCCCCGAGCAGGAACGTCATGCGCGAGCTCAACGTGAGGAGCCGCAATCCAGCAGTTTGCCGAGCAGGAGGCATAGTCGAGCGTGGCCCTGCGCCACGATGAGCCCACGCTCTAGCAGAAGGCTCCTGATCTGATTCGTCAACGACGTGCGTTCGCCGACCAGACGGTCGCGCACTCGATGCTGCGTCTGAACATCAAGCTGCTGCTCGCTCTTGAGTTCAACGAAGCGCATGGTGGATCGGGTCGCCGCTTCGGCGATAGCCTCGGCATCGCGGTCGTCGCTCTTCTGGGCCTTGACGTAAGGGCCCACGTACTCCGGTGACATCAGCCGGACCTCGTGCCCAGCGCCACCAGCGATCGGCCCATATGATGGGCGCCGCAGCATGCTTCCATCGCCATCGTGCAGGGCGCCAGCTTTGCGGCGAACGCAATTACACTGTCGCGATGCATCCGCCGCCGCACAACGATCGTTCCGCGTTCGTCCAGTCCAACGACGCTGCAGCTGTTCTTGCCCAGGTCGATGGCAAGGACCACTATGCTCATGGTCCGTTCCTTCCATTTCTGAACACCAACATCCTACTAGACGCCGGCGGGAGGGGCGGGCCACCCATAAAGGGGAAGCATGAACAGGCGATCGGCCGCTCGCGCCTACAAAGGGCGCAATGTCATCGAGCGTTGCTTCTGCCGGCTCAATGATTTCAGGCGTGTCGCAACTCGTTACGACAAACTCGCCAGAAACTTCTTGGCTGCCGTCCACCTCGCGGCCATCGTCGCCTAATGGATCAATTGGGTCTGAACCCTTAGAGGCGCCCGAAGCTGCATCAAACACCGCTTGGCATCCTCGAAGGACCAGCGCTTCTCCGCTGAAACAGCACTCGCCCGCTGCGGGTGCTCACTTGCTTAAGAACAAGCTATGATCACAGGACCAAAAACTAATCCCGAGTACCAACAATCTGCTGTGTTCGGCCGCCTTGTGCACGGGGCGGCAGTCGTGTCGCAAAATCATACCAGCGAAGATATGATGGATTCGCCCAAGCCCAAGACGGTCAGCCCGACAGCATCTCCGCGCCGCAGAGGCATGCTACCTTCTGCCGCAGTCGCGAGTCCGCTCTCCAATCTGGGCATCCTCGTTCAGGGCGTGCGCGCCGATTGGGCGATGACGCAAATGGCGTCCTCCGCTGACAAAATCTCGCTGGTGCAGATCGCGTTGATCTGCCTGTCATGCTGATCTCGATGCCCGCTGGCGCGATTGCCGACCTGTATGACAGGCGCATCGTGATGCTGGTCGCTCGCCATCGCCTTCGTAAGCGCGATCGGCCATCGACCGTCAGGCTCGTCCGATACTTGGCTGTTCCTTAGCTGTGACATGAGCGCATCCTCCCGCTCCGAAGAAGGCCGCTGGCACGCAAAACCCATATGGGGCCGCGCCTGCAACGGATCGCTTGATACTGGTTCGCTTTCGGCGGATCGGGACCATTTGCCGGAGAGAAGCCGACACCTATGATAAGAGAAAAAAACACCTTGGATTAGAATTCTATCTTGTGTCTCGACATCTTGAACTGATAATATTCGAAGTGGTCGGCTACGGAGGGTGCGCGCAAACCGTCTGGTAGGTGACAGGATCACTTCCCACAGCTCACGGGAGATGTGCATGAGAGCATTACAGGTCTACTCGAGGGGCGCCGTGCTTGTGGCGCAGTTCAATCGCGAAAACCCGCTAAATCCGATCAACGGAGAGCTCGAGCGAGCCATCGTCGAGACTTGTCGATTGGCTCAGGACGAACCTGACGTAAAGGCTATGGTCCTTACTGGCGGGGCGCACCGCTCCTTCTCCGTTGGTGGCGATCTCAATGAAGAAAGCGAAATTAGAACGGTGGCCGATGTTGAGGCGCTCGTAGATCACACAATACAGCTATTTGTTGCGATACTAAGCGTAACAAAGCCGACCGTCGCGGGCATTGACGGATATGCCCTTGGGGGGGGACTTCAAATCGCGCTTTGCTGCGATTGGCGCGTGGCAACGCCAACAACGAAGGCGCTCAGCTTTGAACTGAAGAAAGGCATCGCTTGCCCAATCGGTGCCTACATGCTCGAGAAATCGCTTGGGCGGGCGGCCACGTCGGATATTATCTTCGGCTGCGAGGTTGCGCCCATTGGATGGGCCGTTCGACAAATGATTTTCAATGAAGTTGCCGAGGCGAATGATGTCGTCGAGACGGCTATTTCGCGAGCAGCCGTCGCTGGGGCATACCCGGAAGTCCCTTATCGGCGAACGAAGGAATCTGTGAACCGTTCCTTCATTGCGGGGCTGCGAGCGCTGGCGCCGATTGCGAAAAAGGTTCTCGTAGAAGGGTTCCTGAGCAACTCTGCACAGAACCATTTTGCACGAGTTTTACGACGATGATGGAGGAAATGCTCCTGCTCGACTATCGAGTCTTCCGCGAAGAACCGGTGCGACGCCCGGCTCACGCGATGTTTGAGCCGGTACGCTTTCGACGAGGGTGCGGATGACGCGAAAAAGCTCCGCTAGCCATCGCACGAGTAGGCCGCAGTTGTAGCTGGCAGCGGCAAGGACGACGTTGATACGTCGCCGAGGCGCGTCCCTTGAGATAGTTTCGTCCATGCTGTATTCGGCCATGACGCGGCCGATGAACCTTGGACTGCTCAGGCGGTAACCCTGCGGCCTACGCCGAATGGATACAGTTCGACCACCACACGCTCCAGTCCTTCGGACCGATAGCGCCAGTCCTGCGCGCGACGGACAGACTCTTCTGGATCGTGTGACGAGCTATTTCTTGCCGAGTCGCCGCCGCGAGTGTTCATCGACGCTCGATCGAACGAAAGCGGGTGACAAAAGCTCAACTGTGAGCGTCATCCGGTGACCACGCCCTGAGGGCTGATCTGGTCGGCTAGGAAGATCTCGTGGATTGGTTTTTCACGAGGTCACCATGTCAAAGGATAGTTGTAAGGATGGCGATAAGGATAGGCATACGGCTATCCTTGAGGACGGCTCTAACACGTTGCAGCGCATCGAGATCATCACGGGGACTGGCCGCCGACGGCGCTGGTCGACGGATGCGAAAGCGGCGATTGTTGCGGAGAGTTTCGCGCCGGGTGCAAGCGCTTCCGGGGTAGCGCGGCGGTACGACATCAGCCCGGGCCTGTTATTTCTTTGGCGTCGTCAGGCAACGCGGGCAAAGGTCGCGGCGCGCAGGGATGGAGGCGTGGCACCAGGCTTTGTGCCGGTCACGATTACTGGCTGCGGCGGCAAATTGCCGGTATGCGAGGAGCAGGGGGCGATTGAGATCGAGGTCGGCGCGGTTCGCATCCGTGTCGTGGGAACGGTCGACCGGCGGGCACTCTGCGAGGTGCTGGCGGCAGTCGGGACGGTTGGCCGATGATCGGGATCCGACCTGGGTTGTCGATCTGGATCGCGACGCAGCCGGTCGATTTCCGTCGCGGCATGGACTCGCTGGCGCTGCTGGTGAGCGAGGCGTTTGGAGCCGATCCGTTCGACGGCGGGCTGTGGGTGTTTCGCTCCAAGCGCCGAGATCGCGTGAAGATTCTGACCTGGGACGGAAGCGGCCTTGTCCTTTACTACAAGAGAATCGAGGGGCAGTTCACCTGGCCGCCGATCAAGGAAGGCGTCATGCCGCTATCTCATGCTCAGCTCTCGGTACTGCTTGACGGTTCGGATTGGAAGCGTGTGCCGATGCGGGTTGTTGATCAACCAACACGAGCTGGTTGATCATCGTCAAGAGTAGTTCGTCATTCATGCAGAGCTGTAGTAGAAACACGCTGCATGATTGATTTGCCTTCTGATCCAGCATTGCTCCAGCAAACCGTGATGGCGTTGTCGTCACGGCTTGCGGTGTTGTCGGCGGAATGTAGCACGCTGGCGACCGAACGTGATGCGGCGATCGCCCAGCGCGATGCTGCGATCCAGGAGAACGACAAGCTCCTGGTGATCCTGTCGCAGTACAAGCGCACGATCTTCGGTCCCCGCTCCGAGACACTGGATTCCGGACAGCAGTCTCTCTTCACCATTGCGGCGCAGGCGGCTTCTGCGGCCGGCAATGATGATGCGCCCGGGGCCAAGCTGCCCGACAGATCCGAGGCTCGTGGAAAGCAACCGGCGCGACGCAACCGGGGAAGGCTTCCGGAGCATCTGCCGCGCATTGATGTCGTGATCGACGTCGAGACTGACATCTGTCCTTGTTGTGGCGAACGGCTGCACAGGATCGGGGAGACCGTCAAGGAAGCCTTCGATGTCGTTCCGATGCAGTACCGGGTCAAGCGCATCATGCGCCCACGCTATGGCTGCCGGGGGTGCCGCCAGGGTGTGCTGCAGGCGGCCGCGCCGGCCCAGGCGGTCGAGGGCGGGATGGTGACGGAAGCCTTGCTGGCTCACATCGCGGTGATGAAATACGGTTACCAGCTGCCGTTATATCGCCAGGAACAGATGTTTGCCGCGCAGGGCATCGCGCTCGACCGTCAGACGCTGGCTTCGTGGATGGGCCGCGTCGCCTGGTGGCTGAGGCCGCTTCACGCGCTGTTGCGCGACACGGTGATCTCCTTCCCGCGGCTGTTTGCCGATGAGACACCGCTGCCGGTTCTTGATCCCGGCCGTGGCAGGACCAGGATCTGCCAGTTCTGGGCGATCGCCACCGATGACCGGCCGTGGGGCGGCCCGGCACCGCCGGCGGTGGTCTACGTGTTCGCCGAGGATCGCAAGGCGATCCGCGCCAAACAGCTGTTCGGAGACTACCGGGGCATTCTGCAGGTTGACGGCTATGCCGCCTACAAGGGTCTGATCAGGAACGGCGGCCATCTGGTGCAACTGGCATTCTGCTTTGCGCATGCGCGGCGGAAGTTCTGGGACGTTCACGTCGCGACGAAGTCGCCGATTGCCGCGGAAGCGCTGCAACGGATTGCGATGTTCTATGCCGTCGAAGACCGCATCCGTGGTCTGCCGGCGGCGCAGCGGGCTGCGGTTCGGCAAACTGACACCAGACCGCTGATCGAGGACTTCAAGCCCTGGCTCGAGGCGCGGCTGCTGGAAGTCTCGAAGAAGTCTGGCCTTGGCAAGGCCATCCGCTACACCCTAAACCATTGGGAAGGCCTGACGCGCTTCATCGATGACGGACGCATTGAAATAGACAACAATACGGTCGAGCGCACCATCAAGCCGATAGGGCTTGGAAAGAAGAACCATTTGTTCGCGGGCAGCGAAGGCGGCGCCGAGACATGGGCCATTCTCGCGTCGCTCATCAACTCGGCAAAGCTGCAAGATATCGACCCACGGCATTATCTGACCGACGTTCTCGAGCGCATCGTCTCCGGACGCACCAAGATCAATCAGCTGCACACATTGCTGCCGTGGACATGGAAGGCCGAGCGCGATGCTCTGGAGACAAAGCTCGCTGCCTGATCAATTTGACGGGAGGGCGTCGGGAACTTCCTGCGCGTCGCTGGTGTCGTCATAAATCTCTTCGCGGATCACGCGCAGCGTCACCTCGTGCAGATAGACTTGCAGCGCCCTCTCCAGCTCGGTGAACTCCGGCAGCAGAACCTTGTCAACGAAGCCCCGTGACGCGCCGATCATCACCGTGTTGCGTCGCTGGCGGCGGTAACGAAACGGCCGCAGCCCGTATCGGCGGCAAAGTGCCAGAAACAGCTGCCGCGACCATTGGTCAGGAAGTGATAATTGTTGCTCGATCGGTGGATCGTGGCGAGCGAGCTCCTCGACCCGGGCACGCACCCGCTGCAGCGCGGCTTCCGCTGCCAAGCGCTCACCAGCAGTTCCTGCACCCGCGAACAACGCCTCGATCTTCCGAAGCTTCTCGCGCAGCTGCGACTCGCTGGTCATTCTGATCCCCGTTACCCGCTCCAAACCGGGATCACCCCATCACCGCGCGCCGGCAGCGTCAATCATCCCGACCGGGCTATCCAGAGCATTCCGCGCAAGTCAAGCCCGGGCACCAGTGCTCCTCTCGTGACGCTCACTCTGAACCGGCGAAGGTCCAATTTCGTCTTCCGACAGCCACACCGCGTAGCGCTCGTTCGGCAGCGTTGTTCGAGAGGCAGATGCGGCCATCGTCCAGGAAGCGGGTGAACGCCGCCCAGCGGTTGAGCAGGTAGTTGATCGCCTTTGCAGTATCGTTGCCTGATGAGAGCAAGGTTCGCTGCTGGCGCATCCAGATTTCGAGATCGGCGACGATCGACCTCGACTTATCACGACGTGCCGCAAGCCGCTGTTCCGGCGTTTTGCCGTTGATGGTGCGCTCGATCTCGAACAGGATATCGATGCGTCGCACGGCCTCGCTGGCAATCGGCGCCTCTCCAGATTTCGCCAGGTCGAAGAACTTTCTGCGACCGTGGCTCCAACAGGCCGCTTCAAGGATCGGAGCTGGCTTCCTTTGGGCCTTGTAGAGCTGGTTATATCCATCGAAGGCATCGGCCTGCATGACGCCCACATAGCCGGCAAGATGGCTTTGCGGATGTTCTCCAGCCCGGTTGCGTGAGTAGCAGAACAGGGCCGCCGGCGGATCCGTGCCGCCAAACGGCCGGTCATCACGAACATAGGTCCAGATCCGGCCGGTAACCGTCTTAAGCTTGGCCAGCACCGGCACCGTCGTATCGTCGGCGTGGATGCGTTCCGCGCTCATGATATGGATCCGGATCGCCTCAATAATGGGATCGAGCGCCACCACGCAGGCGCCGACCCGATCCGCCAGGGTCGAGACATCTATCTCGACCCCTTCGCGGGCATACGTCTTGCTCTGCCGGTTCAATGGCTGATGCAGCAGGAACTTGTTGACCAGCACCGTCGCCAGCAGGTTCGGCCCGGCAAAGCCTCGTGGGATCGGATGGGAGGGTGCCGGCGCTTCTGTGATCGCCTCGCAATCCCGGCAGGAGAACTTTTCGCGGACATGCTCGATAATCTTCCAGCGCCGCGGCTCGCATTCCAGGGTCTTCGAGACCACCTCGCCGAGCTTGTGCAGCCGCTGGCTGCCGCACTTACCACATGCGCAAGGCGCGGGTTCGACGACGCGCTCGACCGGCAGATTGTCCGGCAACGGACGTCGCGGCGGCCGTGGATTTTGCGCGCACTTCTCCTTGGCGGCCCCTGGCGCGGCGAGTTCGGCCTTGGTTTCCTGTTCGGCCTGCGTCTCTTCGAGATCCTCGATGGCAAGCTCGAGCTGTTCGACCAGCAGCTTGCCGCGTTCGGAGGATTGCCCGAACTGTTCGCGCCGTGCCTTGGCCAGCATCAGCTTCAGCCGCTCGATTTCCAGTCGACCGACGGTCACTTCGCTCTTCGCCAGCGCCAGTTGTTCGCGCTGCGCAAGGATCATTGCGTGCGCAGCGGCAAGGTCGGCGGGAAGCGGATCGGAAGGCGTTGTCACGAGGGCAACTCAATCATATTCGCCGCCAAAATTCGCGACCGATCTCCCTCGTGAGTCAATAAGCCACAGCTTAACCGGAAGCCTGCGGACGCCAGGTTGCCTGCGGCATCCGCCAGTCAATTCCGGACAGGAGATAGGATAGTTGCGCAACGCTGATCGTCACAACGCCGTCCGCCAGCGATGGCCACAAAAAGCGGCCGCGCTCCAACCGCTTCGTGAACAGACATGCGCCCTGGCCATCATGCCAAATGATCTTGATCAGGTCGCCGCGGCGGCCCCTAAAAACGTAAAGATCACCAGCGTGCGGATCCCGCTTCAAGCTCTCCTGAACCAGACGCGCAAGGCTCGGGAAGCCTCGGCGCATATCGGTATGGCCGGTCGCAAGCCACACCCGCACATTACCCGGTATGGCGATCATCGGCGCTCAAGCACCTCGAGGACCCGCGCCAGCGCCTCCGGGTCGACGTGCGCATCCACCCGGATGCGTCGCCGGTTGCCAAGATCAATCTCGATCAATCCAGTACGCGCGGACGCTACGGAGCGCACCCGGCCGTCACCCACAGGCAAAAGCTTCGGAGCTTCCTCCACCTCCGTAGCGACGATCTGCACCGGCGCAAAAGATGGTACAACCTGCTCTGATGTCCGTGCTTGTCGACGCCAGGTAAACACCAGGCTGGCTGCGACTCCATTGCGGCGCGCAACCTCAGTCACCTTCGCGCCCGGCACCAACGTCTCCTCGACAATCCGCGCCTTGTCGTCCTGCGACCAGCGCCGCCGCCGCTCCAGTCCGCCCAAAACCTCGACCCGCATCGCCTGATGACCTTAAAGCTAGACTTAAGGCTACACGCTTCGCGAATTACCTCGCGTCACGCAAGACGGCGCCCGTCGGATGCGTACGAACTACGAGTCTGCGATTCGGTTCGAACCGTTAGGCTTAGAATGCGCGCTGTCAAGCGCCGCGGCAACCGTGGGGCCTTGCCGGCGGATCTGCCGTAGATCGAGATCGTCGCTGGTTTTCATCCACCATTTGTAGTGGCGAGGACTCTGCATGCAGAAAGTCCGCGATTGTTCAGACTACTAGAAGTTCTTCCCTGATCAATTAGCGAATAAGTTACCCGGCACAATCTTGAAGCATTTCTGGCGTCGACCAGGACACCAAGACAGCGCGAACGATATCTCGATCCAGGATCCAGGCTGGGCATCCAGATAACTAAGCGCGGCAACCTTATTTGATGAGCTATAACTTGCCGCTCAACAGCGAAGTGATCAGGGACCTGTCGTCTGGGCCCTCTTGATAAAACAAAACACTGACGGCTAGCCATCCAAATAGGATGGCAAAGACGATCGTGAATCTTCGCAGCCAAGGATGTCGATAGCGGTCCATACCAACATGCCTCCCCAAGTGTACTAAACGCCAATACTGTTCCGGTTCCTCTAACTTGATACCGGAACAATTGAATACATCCCCGCGGCTCGCTGACTGCCCCAAAGCGAGACCCTCCTCGCCTCATCCTTCACTGTTGCAGCTACCCGCAATGGTAGCTCAGCATTGTGCTGCGCGATCGCTGTGGGGCGCTACCGTCTCTTTGCTGGCATCGTTAAGGCTCATCCCTAGGTCGATTCGGTCGAGGAAAGGGTGGATTATATCGATCCAAGATTACTGCTTTCCTCTGCGGCGATTGCGAGAAAGCGCTGTCGAACTTGTCGTCATAATCGCGCAGACGTGGAGCTTTATCGACCGAATCACGTCCATAGGCTCCGTTCCATTCATCAAAGTCCGGCACGACGCACCTCCGTCTTTAGATGAAGGTCGGTTAACATCGTTGCGTGCATAAAGCTGTATCGTCGGCGTCACACGGACCCACCAACCTGACACTGGCCCGCTCACCGCTTCAGGGAGACATCCGTCGTCTGACGAATTGGCGCGTAATGCGGTATCTTAACACCTCTAGATGACGAATTCAGCTACCGTCGATCCGACGATCGTCGACGGCGGCCTTTCTTAACTGGATGCGGCGATCGACGAAGCATTCGCCGCGTCTTGGTCCTTGCCGCCAACGAATTTAGTTCTGCTGCATAACAATGTTGGTCGAAACGCAATCAATGGACTGGCGTGGTGGCCCTCTCGCAAGAGTTTAACGATGCCGCCATAACCGCTCTCCTCGCTGCTGAATGCGACATGATCGCCGACCAGACATTGGGTGCGCAGCGAGATCCTGGAAAGTTTTGTTCAGCGCCGCTACAATTACTCACTCCGCTGTTCTCTTCCCTGACCAATGCCAGAACAGCTCACACTGTTCGCGCGTCCAGTCTTTAGAATTTCTGCTCATCACCAATCAAGTCACTGAAAATGGATTGCTGAGAAAATGGGTTGCCGAAATGGCCCACATCCGGCCGGCCAAGCCGGCCCCCCCTACTGCCCGTCGAATGATAACAGTCGCCCACTTCGCAGACTATCCGGCTATACTCGATCGGATAGCCTTGTTCGCGAACAAGCAGGCAGCGGAATGCTGTCCCCGTTCGTATCCTTTGGCATAACCTAACCGCCAACCTGCAAAAAAACAGACACCACTGATTAGCACTAGCACAATAACGAACATCTTGGTCCGTCCCCTGGCGCAAGGTCGTAATAGGAGCGTTGCTATACTGCTTCCGTCAACGTGGTCGAGGGTTTTGGCTGGCGGTCCGCACACGGAACGCAGCGCGCCGTTGCCCCCGCAATTCTACGGGGATTTCATGGCTTGTAAGCCCCTGGCACCATTGCATAAAACCTACATGCCAATTTTGTCCCTCAATTTTGAGTCCACCCATGTTGAAGAATATCCTTTGTACCTTTATCGGATCAATCGGCCTCGTGACTACGGCTGCCGCCCAGCCTAACACGATCGACTGTTCGGCGTTTTCGAAGCGATCGGACGGCACGTGGTATGTCGGAGCCCCGACGACTTTTGACGTCGGAAATACCACATCGATAACTGTCGCTGTCCGCGCGGTTGGCCGAAATTTCATGAACATTGCTGGGGACGATCTGTTCGATTTGATCGAGGCCAAGTGCGGGAAGGAGCGATGGCAACCGACGGCGGATCACGCAGGTAGTGACCATTGACAACATTAATGCAGGATTGGGAGCGATTAGTTCCCGCTATTATGATCGGTGTTGGAGCCGCATTTGTGCTCGTCGGCCTCGTCGCCCGACGCCGCCATTGGCGAGCGGAAGAAGCGAGCGACGAAGGCCATCAAGTGGTTGCACAACCCCGGCCACAAATGGCACCGCTGCCGCGTTTGTTGTCCACGGCCCGCGCAGACGACGAGAGACGATAATTCAGCTTATTTGCGATCAAGAATTCAATTAGCCCCTGCCCTGTTGCGCCGAGCACAGGTACAACGCCCGCCAGCGTTTTCATGTCGCGCAACTAGGCCCACCATTTCTCGATTATACGAGCCGGCTTAATCCGGCTCTCGGACGAACTGAATGAAAAAACTGTCAGTCGATCCCCACCCAACCGATGGCAGCCGTAACTTCTTTCGCGGAAGCTGTACTCAATTACTCGGCCGTGACGTGTTCCTTGTGGTCGGAAAGCTCGGGCTCCATTCCGCTGGCCTTCCCCGATGCTGCCGAGGCGAGCACGTCGGCTGCATCGTTCTGGTCTAGGCTTCAGCCGGCCGAGTCGCCACGTGCCGTTAGTAGGCCTTCTTGTCGATCTGCCGATGCGCATCGTCAGCGTTCAGCACAAAACCAACGGCAACCGCAATCTTCCAATTCTTAGCAAGGCGATTGCGCCGAGTGCCAGAAAATACAAGCCTGAGGCGACCATGCTCCACAGCCGGCGCGAGTCTGTGTGTCAATTGTCAATGAGTACTGCACGCGTGATTTCGCGCCCATGAAATGGGGGACATTAGTGGCCCCGTGGTTTCGGACTATCTACCCAGCATCAAGCTGGATAGGTCCCTTTGACGCGATCTACTTATGGTTGATCTGAAACAAGGATGTAGTGGAACGAATTGCGTGCGACTGAAGACGTTCTGCGCATCGCTTGCTCAGGCCAGGTCCCCCGCGTATGGTCGCCGTGAACTCAATAAAGATGCTAAAGCCTTGCTCCCCGAGACAGAACCATCGCAGTCGACTAGGCGTCCAGAAATCCAAGGACTTCGCGCGCTCGCGATCCTTGCAGTCATCATCTATCACAGCAGCAATGCATGGCTACCCGGTGGTTTCATTGGGGTGGACCTGTTCTTCGTCATCTCCGGCGCACTGATTGTTCGCACATTGATTGATGAGATTTTGGCGACGCACCGAATCGACATCTTGGGTTTTTGGGGGAGACGCGCCAAGAGACTTATTCCGAATGCTGCACTCGTCTTGATATTTGTACTTTTGAGTAGCGCACTCCTGCTGCCCTCCTATCGATATCGAACGATCTATCCTGACGTCATCTCGGCGGCAGGTTTCTGGTCGAATTACCATTTCGCGAATAATGCGTTCGATTATTTTAGAGCTAACGACCTTCCAAGCCCGGTACTTCACTTCTGGTCGCTATCGATCGAGGAGCAATTCTACATCGCTCTGCCCATTGTACTGTCAGCGGCCACGCCGCTCTTGCGATGGTCAAGACGTAGGCTCACCCTCACCCTAGCTTTGATCTGCGTCAGTTCATTTGCATTCGGCCTGTACGCTATCGAGAAACACGGGAGCCCCTTCGCCTTCTTTCATACCGAGACCCGAATTTGGCAACTCGTCTTGGGCGGCCTTATCGGCGTTCACTTTTCTCATTTCGGAAAGGTCAGTGAAAGATTGAGGAGCGCGATTGGATACGCGGGAGCCCTCGCATTTTTGCTTTGCTGTTTCCTCCTAAACGACGACGTCTCCTATCCCGGTATCTGGTCTATATTACCGACCACCGCGGCTGCCTTGATATTGATCGGCTCGGCCTCACCCTCCTACCTGAAGTCGTTCCTATCTAACAAACGGATGGTGGAAATCGGCGATCGATCGTACAGCCTCTATCTCTGGCATTGGCCTCTACTAGCTATTGCAACTGAATGTTGGCCAGATTCTTGGGTTGCCAAGACCACTGCCATTGCGGCGTTCACAATTCTCGCGGTCGTTGCATACAAATTCGTCGAAGAACCAATCCATCGATCGGAGAGCATGCCGTTGCCCGCTCTGCGACTAATTACAGCGGTCGCAACGTTGGCTCTCATCATCTCGCTTGGCAATCTCATAGATGTCACCTTGCGAATATCTCCATCCGGCGCAAGAACGACTAGCATCGCGGCAGCGCAGAATGACTTCGGACAGAACTACACGGATCACTGCCACTTGGACTTTGACAGCACTACACAACCCCCATGCGTATATGGCGAGAGCGGCGCGTCGCAGACGGTCGTGCTTTTTGGCGACAGCCACGCCGCGCAGTGGTTCGCCCCTCTCGTTAAGGCCGCGACCCAAGCGAAATGGAAGGTTTTAGTACGCACAAAGACAAGCTGCCCCTCCGCGGATGCTTCGATGTGGTATCCACCAGGAAAGATCCCCTACGCGGCCTGCAGCAAATGGCGCGCGGCCGTGACAGAGGAGATATCCCAGTTAAGGCCCGACCTGATTATCCTGGCCAATTATTCGCATTACTATGGTTGGCTACGAGACCCAAACACAGGCGAAGTTTTAGATAGACCCGCAGCAAGGAAAGAGTGGGTTCGCGCAACCGACGTAATGATGACAACTCTTTTGAAGACGGGATCTCATTTATTGCTCATACGGGATAATCCGAAAATGCTGCCTTCCTATGTCGATTGTCTTCAATCTTATGGACTCTGCGGAAGAAACCGACACGATGCACTGAACGGAATGCCTGTTGACGAAAAGATGCTGACTTCACATCAACATGAAATTTCCACCTTAGACTTTTCTAATCAAGTTTGTGACGAGAACTTCTGCTCAGCCGAAAATAGCGGATCAATAATCTACCAAGATACTCACCATTTGACCGCGACCTTCACAGCGAGCATGTGGCGGCAATTCCTAAGCAAGCTAAGCGACCTCAAACAAGCGCGTGCCGATACTGAACCGACCAATGCGGGCATAAGATAGTTTGTCACAAAACAACGGCCTTTGGCCTGGAAGTTCGCGGCGAAACGCTGCTCGAAAAGCCAATCTTGGACTGCTGCTCAGCGAAGACTTCAACATGTCCGCGGCCACAACCTCAGAATCGTCCTAGCCTGATGCCTGCATCAGCGTATCAGGTCAACAGGCGAGTCAGCGGCCCGACGTCTTGAGTTGCTCCTATCCGCTCTTTTGCTGCAATCGCAGCAGCATCCACAAAGCCGCCAAGCGTCTGCCTAAATTCGTAAAGCAGCGAGCGGACTGGCGGACGTTGCCCGTGAGGGCCGCAGTTTCTAGTCCAAGAACACGTTAAACGTCGAGCGGAAGATGAACACGTCGTCCATCGCGCGCTGAACGATAAATCGCAGTCAGGACCTCAAGAGAACGAAGACCTTCCCGGCCATCCGTCTCGGGGTCTGCCTTTCCTCGCAGAACGTCGACCACATTCGCGTAGTAGAGAGGGTGACCGAATCCATAGACGGACGTGGTGTGATAGCTTGCGTTAGCGATCTCCTTGTCGTCATCGCTTTGCTGCGCAAACTCCCAGTGGAGGATCTGGTTAACGGCAACGCCGCCGATACGAACAGTCCCACGCTCTCCGAGAATTGTAATGGAACCCTCAAGGTTCTTAGGGTAGGTCAGCATGGTGACGTTCATTGAGCCGAGAGCGCCGGAGCGCCAGCGAATTGAAACGACACCACTGTCTTCCACTTCGATAGACCTCGCCAGTGTCGCGGTATAAGCTTGTAGGCTTTCAATAGGCCCGATCATCCAATCCAGGAGATCGACATAGTGACTGGCCTGATTCATAAAGGCACCACCGTCGAACTCCCAGGTCCCACGCCATTTCGCGCTGTCGTAATATTCCTGCGGGCGTGTCCAGAATACGTTGATATTGACCATATAGATTCGACCGAAACGTCCCTGATCGAGCGAACGTTTTAGCAATTGCAGAGTTGCATTGCGCCGATTTTGCTTCACGACGAAAAGGTGTACACCTGCCTTATCGCACGCTTCTACCATTGCAAGGCCATCGCGCCAACGCGTAGCCATCGGTTTCTCGGTGATAACGTGACGGCCGGTGGCGGCGATGGCCGTTGCTTGCTGACTGTGTAGGCCGCTCGGCGTAGCCAGCACCACGGCGTGCGCGGTTGTGGACGTGAGCATGGCACCCAGATCCGTCCACTTTTGTGCGCCTGTTAGCTTGCCTGCCGCTTCGAGAGCATTGGGATCAACGTCGCACACGTCGACAATCTCTGCTGAGTTGGCATGCTGCTGAATGGCAGCGAAGTGATTTTGGGCGATACGACCGCATCCGACTAGCGCAAAGCGTACCTTGCCATCGACTACTGGCGAAAGTTTCTTCATCATGACTTCACAATATTGTCCGCTGCATCGAGGTACTTGCCACGCGTGTCGACGATGATAGATGCGTGATCTCTGATCATCGCATAGTCAAACCGATCGTGGTCAGTGGCCAGCACAATACAATCAAATGATGCGATGGTGTCTGGCGTTAGCGACACACTCGATAAATCGAAATATGTATGGTGACGAAGCCTCGGAAAAACTGCCACGTGGGGATCGCTGTAAGCAACCTTAGCTCCCAAATCCTGTAGCTTCTCCATCAAAACCACTGCGGGAGATTCCCGCATGTCATCGACATTTTTCTTGTAAGCAATTCCCAACACCAGTACGGATGCGCCGTTCAAAGATTTGCGGACCTTATTGAGAGCTGTCACTACCTTGGTGATGACATAGTCCGGCATCGCCGCGTTCACCTCGCCCGCAAGCTCTATGAAGCGAGTATTCACACCGTATTCACGCGCCTTCCAAGTTAGGTAAAATGGGTCGATGGGAATACAGTGTCCTCCTAGCCCCGGACCCGGATAGTAGGGCACGAATCCAAATGGTTTCGTTGCGGCAGCACGAATTACTTCGTGAATATCGATTCCCATCTTGTCGGCGACGATCTTCATCTCGTTGACGAGACCGATGTTGACCGCACGATGGATGTTCTCGAGGAGTTTCGTTAGTTCTGCCGCGCGCGTCGAACTAACCGGAACGACACGGTCAATCACCTGCCCGTACAGCGCCATCCCAACGTCTAGACAATGCTTGGTAACGCCACCGCATATCTTTGGTATCGTCTGGGTTGAAAACGTCGCGTTTCCTGGATCTTCGCGCTCGGGTGAATAGACTAGGAAGACGTCTTGCCCGATGGTCAGTCCACACGACTGCACTCGCGGCGCCAACTCTTCATCAGTCGTTCCAGGATAGGTCGTGCTTTCAAGTGACAACAGCTGGCCCTTCCGCAAGTACGGCACGAGCGTGTCCGTGGTCTGAATCACAAAGCTGAGATCTGGCTCACGATACTTGTTGAGAGGCGTCGGCACGCACAGGATCAGTACGTCGGCCTCACCTGCGCGTGAAAAATCTGTCGTGGCCTCAAAACCCCTTGTGCGCACCTGAGCGATACGATCGGCAGGAATATGCTCAATGTAACTGTGGCCAGCATTAAGAGCATCAACCTTCAGTTTGTCGATATCGAAACCAATTACCCTAAATCCCACTTCGCTGAAGCGAAGGAGGAGTGGTAGCCCCACATAGCCCAGACCAACAATGCCGACTATAGAGTCTCGTGATCTGATTTTTTCCAAAAGCGCGGCCAACACCGGTTAACATCCTCATCAAGCTCTCGGCTGAGAGATTCAGCCGTACGCGCGATCGCGATCCGCTATGCATGGCTTAGTAACGTCGGCAGTCCCACAGGGCAACAAAATTAGGACACGAAACAGGCCCGTTACAACTCATTTTTTGGTCAAGTGTCCAGGAGAGCAGGTGATAGGCCGCCGGTTTGGGAGATATCCTGCAGCCGACCACATCTCGCGAAAACCCAGGCCTCAACTCTCGCCTTCAGCTAGACGGTCGCCGGAACCGTCGCAGCCGCAACTGCGCCACGGCAGCGACCGCGCTATCAATTATAGGCCAGAACAGTAGTACAATCGCCAGCGTCGTGATGGTGCCGACCAGGCCGTTCGACCAGAACACCTTCATGTCGCCGCCGGAGCCGATCATCGAGAGGCGGAACGCATCCTCGGCGCGGTTGCCGAGCACCAATGCCAGGGTGAACGGCGCGAGCGGGATCCCGATCTTCTTGAAGACGTAGCCGACGACGCCGAAGCCCAGCATCAGCCAGATATCGAACATCGCGTTCTGGATCGCATAGGCGCCGATCGCGCAGGACACCACGATCATCGGGGCTACGGCCGCGAACGGCACGCGCAGGATCGAGGCGAAGATCGGCACCGTGGTCAGCACCAGCACCAGGCCGACGACATTGCCGAGATACATCGAGGCGATCAGGCCCCAGACGAAATCCTTGTGCTCGACGAACAGCAGCGGCCCCGGGTTGAGGCCCCATACCATCAGGCCGCCGAGCAGGATCGCAGCGGTCCCCGAACCGGGAATGCCGAGCGCCAGCATCGGCAACAGCGCCGAGGTGCCCGAGGCATGCGCGGCGGTCTCCGGCGCGAACACGCCCTCGATCCGGCCTTTGCCAAAGCTCTCCTGATCCTTGGCGAAGCGCTTGGCGAGGTTGTAGCCCATGAAGGAGGCCGCGATCGCGCCGCCCGGCGTGATGCCGAGCCAGCAGCCGATCACCGACGAGCGCAGCAGCGTCACCCAGTATTTCGGCAGGTCCTTCCACACCGAGAGCACGGCGCGCAGGCTGATGCCGGCGGCGTGTCCGCGCAGCGCGAGGCGCTCCTCCATCGTGAGCAGGATCTCGCTGATGCCGAACAGGCCGATGACAGCGACGAGGAAGTTGATGCCGCGCAGAAGCTCCGCGGAGCCGAACGTCATGCGCAATTGCCCGGACACCGTATCCATGCCGACGCCGGCGAGCAGCAGCCCGAGCGACATCGAGATGACCGTCTTGTGCTTGGCCTCGCGGCCGAGGCCAACGAAGGAACAGAAGGTCAGGAGATAGACGGCGAAGAATTCCGGCGGGCCGAACCTCAGCGCAAACGACGAGATCATCGGCGCCAGGAAGGTGATCAGCAGCACCGCGACCAGCGAACCGACGAAGGAGGAGGTGAACGCCGCGGTGAGCGCTTCGGCCGCCCTGCCCTGTTGCGCCATCGGATAGCCGTCGAACGTGGTCGCGACCGACCAGGCTTCGCCCGGAATATTGAACAGGATCGAGGTGATGGCGCCGCCGAACAGCGCGCCCCAGTAGATGCACGACAGCATCACGATGGCCGATGTCGGGTCCATCGTGAAGGTCAGCGGCAGCAGGATCGCGACGCCGTTGGGGCCGCCGAGCCCGGGCAGCACGCCGACGAAGATGCCGAGCACGAGGCCGACCATCATCAACAGCAGCGTCTTCCACGTCAATAGGACGGCAAAGCCGTGCAGCAGGAGACCGAAAGCTTCCATGGTTCGACTCGGTTCGCTAGCGGCCGAGAGCCGCTTCGAGCGGCCCCTTTGGCATGATGACGTCGAACGCGACGTCGAACGTTATGAACATCGCGGCTGTGAAGACGAAGGCGGTCAGCAGCGACTTCCACAGCGCGATCTTGCCGACGAGGCGCATGAAGCCAGCGATCAAGAGAAAGCTCGCGACATAGAGGCCGAGATATTGGGTGGCGAGGCAGAACAGCAATGTCGGCACGAACACCGCCATCACCCGGCGAAGCTGGGCGCGGGTGACAAAGGTCTCGGCAGCCTCCTGGCGCGAGACGAAGGCCGCACCCAGGCCATAGAGGCTGGCGCCGCCGAGGATGACCGAGAGGTAGAACGGAAAATAGCCCGGCTGCGGACCGGTCGAGTCCCACGACGCGCCGGTGCGCCAATTGTCCCAGCCGAGCACCACGGCGAGCGCAAGCAACAGCAGCGACACGACGACGTCGACGACGCCGGTACTGACGATCGCCGGCGAGTTATCTTCAGGTGCGGTCGGATCGTCGACGACGATCTCAAGTTCGGTATTGGACATGGATGAGACGGTCTGGGTTGCGAGGGCAACGATTGGGATAGCGTGCTGATGCAACCACCGTCAATGCAGCCTTCAGTTAAACGGTGGAACGTTCGGGAAAGGCGCTCGCAAGTGCAGCACGCTCCGGCTTGAGAACGCCGCGCTCGGTGATCAATCCGGTCACAAGCCGCGCCGGCGTCACGTCGAAGCCGAAATTGGCAACCGACGAGCCGTCCGGAACCACGCGCACGGTCTCGATCCGGCCATCCGCCGTGCGTCCCGTGAGGTGCGTCACCTCGGCGGCCGCGCGCTGCTCGATCGGAATCTGCCTGACGCCGTCATCAATACTAAAGTCGATGGTTGGCGACGGCAGCGCAACATAGAACGGCACGCTGTTGTCGTGGGCCGCGAGCGCTTTCAGATAGGTCCCGATCTTGTTGCAGACGTCGCCATTGGCGGCGACGCGATCGGTCCCGACGATCGCGAGATCGACCATGCGATGCTGCATCAGATGCCCGCCGGTGTTGTCGGGGATCACGGTGTGCGGCACGCCGTGGTGCCCGAGTTCCCAGGCGGTGAGCGAAGCGCCCTGATTGCGCGGCCGCGTCTCGTCGACCCAGACATGGACTGGAATGCCGCGATCATGCGCCTGGTAGATCGGCGATGTCGCCGTTCCCCAATCCACGGTTGCAAGCCAGCCGGCGTTGCAATGCGTCAGGACGTTCACCACCTCGCCCGGCTTCTTGGTCGCGGCGATCGTCTCGATCAGGCCGAGCCCGTGACGGCCGATCTCGCGGTTGATCTCGACATCCTCATCGGCGATCTCGCGCGCGCGGGCATAGGCCGCCTCGGCGCGGGCCGAAGCCGCGAGCGGCGCCAGCGCGCGCTGCATCTCGTCGACGGCCCATTTCAGATTGACCGCGGTCGGCCGGGTCGCCAGCAACATCCTGCCGGCGCGCTCGAGCGCCGCGTCGGAGGCATCGGCGCGCATCGCGAGCGCCACGCCATAAGCGGCGGTGGCGCCGATCAGCGGCGCGCCGCGGACCAGCATCGAGCGGATCGCCTCGCCGGCCTCGTCCGCGGTGGTGAGTTTGGCGACGATGAACTCATGCGGCAGCCGGCGCTGATCGATCGCGCCGACCGACCAGCCGTCGGGCTCGAGCCAGATGCTGCGAAAATGTCGTCCATCGACTTTCATGTCCTACGCCCTTCGCGTCGCGCGCTCGCTAGAGGACTTGCTCACGACCGTAACACCCGTCCGGCGACGGCATCGAGCTTGGCCAGCAGCTGCGGATCGCGGGCCGCGGGCGCCGTGATCAGCGCGGTATCAAGTGCCCGATCCGAACCGACCGGGCACGGCTCGTGCTCGCGAGGGAAATCCCGCGCCAGCCGCGCGACCAGCGCCTTTGCTTTCTCGGCGTTCGAATTCAGCACACGGATGATATCCTGCACCGTCACGGCATCATGCGCCGGATGCCAGCAATCGAAATCGGTGACCATTGCCACGCTGGCGTAGCAGACCTCGGCCTCGCGGGCGAGCTTGGCTTCCGGCATGTTGGTCATGCCGATCACCGAATAGCCCTGCGCTTTGTAGGTCAGGCTTTCGGCGAGCGAGGAGAACTGCGGCCCCTCCATGCAGAGGTAGGTGCCGCCGCGGGCGAACGCGATGTCTTCGGCCTCGGCAGCAGCCGCCAGATGCCTCGCCAGCAACGGCGACACCGGATGCGCCATCGAGACATGCGCGACGCAGCCCTTGCCGAAGAACGAGCTCTCGCGCTTGTGGGTGCGATCGACGAACTGGTCGACCAATACAAACGTGCCCGGCGGCAGCTCTTCCTTGAACGAGCCGCACGCGGAAAGCGCGACGAGGTCGGTGACCCCTGCCCGCTTCAGCACATCGACGTTGGCGCGATAGTTGATGTCGGACGGCGACAGGGCGTGTCCATGGCCGTGGCGCGGCAGGAACACGATCGGCAGCCCCGCCATCTCGCCGCGTCGGAGCGGCGCCGACGGCTCGCCCCAGGGGCTTGTGATCGCCTCCTCGCGGACGTTTTCCAGGCCCGGCAGATCGTAGATCCCGGATCCACCGATGATCCCCAACACGGCTTTGGTCATGATCGCTCCACACGGTCCCGCAACGGCGCCGGAGGGGTGACCCAGCCCGATCGGGCTCGCCGGACGTTCGGCCATACTGCGGCGCAGTAATCACTGCGCGGCTGCCACTTGCAAGGCAATTCCAAGCTAACAGGAAAGCAGCCGGCCCAGGCACCCGAAGGGTGAACCCAGAATCCCGAGATTCCGGGTTCGCTGCTTCGCATCGCCCCGGAATGACGGCGAATCCGCTATTTTGCGACGAACCCTGCCGCATTCATCAGCGAGGCATTCTGCTTGTCGTCATCCTCGAGGAACTCGACCATGTCCTTGCCGGTGAGGAAGATCGGCTTCAGCGCCTGCTTCTCCATGTAGTCCTTGTATTCAGCCGTCTGCGTCACCTTCTGAAACAGGTCGACATAGAACGCCTGCTGCTCCTGCGTGACCTTGCCCGGCAGGAACATCGCGCGCAGCATCAGATACTGCACGTCGAGCCCCTCTTCCTTGCAGGTCGGGACGTCGTTCCAGGATTGCGTGTCGGTGACCTTGCTCTTGTAGGAGATGCGCTCCTTGTCGAACACGCAGAGCGCGCGAACCTGTCCGGCGCGCCAGACTTCGAGGTTCTCGCTGGGATTGTTGACGTTGGACTCGGTGTGGCCGCCGACCAGCTGGGTCGCGGCCTCGCCGCCGGACTTGTACGGCAGGTAGGAGAACTTTGCGCCGGTCTTCTGCTCCATGAAGACGGTCAGCACGTGATCCTCGCGCTTGGAGCCCGTGCCGCCCATCTTGAACGGCGCGCTCGCCGCCTTCGCGGCAGCGATGAACTCCTTCACGGTCTTCGGACCGGAGGCGTTGTCCCACAACACGAACTGGTCGAGCGCGATCACCGACACCGGGGTGAGGTCGCGCCAGTTGAACGGAATCTTGGCCGACAGCGGCAGCATGTAGATCAGCGAATAGGCGATCAGCACCTTGTTGGGATCACCCTCGCTGGACTTCATGTACATCAGCGCTTCCGCACCCGACGCGCCGCCCTTCAGCGACACCACCATCGGCTGCTTCATCAGATTGTTCTTCTGGATCGCCGCCTGCATCATGCGCGCCATCTGGTCTGACGCGCCGCCGGCACCGGCCGCGACCACGATTTCGACCGGCTTGCTCGGCTCCCAGCCGGCAAAGGCCGGCGTGCTCAGCAAGAGGGCCGCGATTGCAGCCGTGGTTTTTACAATCTGTCCCACGTGTTTCTTCCCTATCTATTTGTTCGGCTTGGTAAAACCTGCGAGGTGGCGGGCTCGCGTCATTGTGCCGAGAATGAAGGTGAGTTCAAGCCGCGAACTGCCGCATGGCCTATGACTTTGGAATGAGGTGGGGACGCTCAGGACCAACAATCAAAACAGCGCGGAGTCCGTCTCGGGCCCACGCCTTCTGACAACGGGGATCAATGCGAAAAGCGCGCTTTCCGCCAGGATTCCAGGACGACCGTTACTTGCCCTTGAAGTTGGGCGCGCGCTTGTTGAGGAAGGCGTCCATGCCCTCGCGGAAATCTTCGCTCATATAGGCGCGCAGGATCAAATCCTCGCCCTCCTCGCGCGACAGCGTGCGGCGGATGCGGCGCACCGCCTCCTTGGTCACTTCGAGCGTGATCGGCGCGTGGCCGGCGACGAGCTTCGCCGTCTCGGTTGCGCGGCGCTGCAACGTTTCCACATCGGGGACGACTTCGTTCAACAGCCCGAGCGCCAGCGCTTCCGGCGCCTCGACGAGGCGCGCCTTGAAGATCAGATCCTTGGTCCGCGCCGGACCGATCAGCGACACCAGCCGCGAGATGTTGGACATCGAGAGGCAGTTGCCGAGCGTGCGCGCAATCGGGAAGCCGATCCGCGTCGCCTCGGTACCGATCCGGATATCGCAGCAGGCGGCGATGCCAGCGCCGCCGCCGGTGCAGGCGCCGGCGATGGCCGCGATCACGGGCACACGGCACTGCTCGAGCGTACCCAGCACGCGGTCGATCCGCGCCTCATAGTCGAGCGCATCCTGCGCCGTCTTGAACGCGCGGAACTGCGAGATGTCGGTGCCCGAGGCGAACGCCTTGTCGCCGGCGCCGGTCATGATCACCGCCTTGATGGAGCGATCCTGATTGATGTTCTCGCAGATCGCCGCCATCTGCTCGTACATTGCAAAGGTCAGCGCATTGCGCGCCTGCGGCCGGTTGAACGTGATGCGCGCGATCCCGTCCTCGACGGAGTAGATCAGGTCTTCGGTCGAACTGACGGGCGCGTTCATGTCTCGCTCTTTCTGTTGTTTGCGATTCGATTTCAGGCGACAGCCTTTTTAAGCGACAGCCTTCGACTGCGCGGCGTCGCGGCCCTTCAGGACCTCCATCGCCGCCAGCACGCCGCCGCTGCGATGCGGCACCTTGGCCAGATCAAGGCCCATCTCGACGCCGGACAGCGCGCCCATCAGCATCAGGTCGTTGAAGTGCCCGATGTGGCCGATCCGGAACACCTTGCCCTTGACCTTGTTGAGGCCGGTGCCGAGCGACATGTCGAAATTCTCCAGCACGACCTTGCGGAAGTGGTCGGCGTCGTGGCCGTCAGGTACCCGCACCGCGGTCAGCGCCGGCGAGTGCGCGCCCTGCTCCTGGCACTGCGTCTCGAGGCCCCAGACCTTGATCGCCGCGCGAGTCGCTTCGCTGTGGCGCTTGTGGCGGGCGAAGACGTTCTCCATGCCCTCCTCCTCCAGCATCTTCACGGCCTCACGCAGGCCGAACAGGAGGTTGGTCGCCGGCGTATAGGGCCAGGTGCCGGCCTTGTTGATGTTGATGACTTCCTGCCAATCCCAATAGGAGCGCATGCCCGGATTGGCCTTGGCCACGGCGAGCGCCTTCTCGGACACGGCGTTAAAGCCGAGGCCGGGCGGCAGCATCAGCCCCTTCTGGGAGCCGGCGATGGAGACATCGATGCCCCAGGCATCATGCTCATATTCCAGCGAGCCGAGGCCGGAGATGGTGTCGACCATCAAGAGCGCCGGATGCTTCAGCGTGTCGAGGATCTTGCGGACGTCGCGCGGATAGGTGACGCAGGCGGTCGAGGTCTCGTTATGGACGACGCAGACCGCCTTGATCTTGTGCGCCTTGTCGGCGGACAGCCTGGCCTCGATCTGCTCGAGGTCGGCGCCGTGGCGCCAGTCGCCCGCGATGAAATCAACGTCGAGCTTGAACTTGTCGGCAATGCCATGCCACAGCACGGCGAACTGACCGGTCTCGCACATCAGAACCTTGTCGCCGGGCTGCAGCGTGTTGACGATCGCGGCCTCCCAGGCGCCGGTCCCCGACGACGGGTAGACGATCACGGGCTGCTTGGTCCGGAATACACGCTGCATCGCAGAAAGCACGGCAAAACCGATCTCGGCAAACTCGGGACCGCGATGGTCCATGGTCGGCATATCCATGGCCCGCAGCACCCGGTCCGGCACGTTGGTCGGTCCCGGAATCTGCAGAAAATGCCTTCCAGTATGCACGGTCATGAGCGTCTTTCCCGGTCTCGTCTTGGTCGTGGTGAGCCGCTCGCATATCACTATTCGCCGGGTTTGTCCTAGGCCCGGCGGGGGTCCGTCATGCATATCTGACGGCGCTCCGCCGGGCCGGCAGCGCCTTATTCGGCGGCCACCACCTTGCCCGGCGCCACCAGTTCGCCGGTCTCCTCGAACGGCCGCTCGGGGTGCATCAGGAACGCCGAGAAGCCACCGACCAGCAGGAGGCCCATCGACATCAGGAACGGCAGGTACCAGTTTCCGGTGGCGTCGATGACGAAGCCGGCGACCAGCGGCGAGACGATGGCCGCGAAAGCCGAGCCGGTGTTCATGATCCCCGCGGCGGTGCCGGAATATTTCGCCGCGATGTCCATCGGGATCGACCACATCGGCCCGATCACGAGCTCGGCACAGAAGAAGCCGGCCGACAGGCAGAGCGCCACCACCGTGATGTCGTGAACGAACAGGATCGGCATCAGCGACAGCAGCGCGCCGGCGAAGCCCACGACCGTCACGCTGAGCCGCGCCAGCCGCACATTGCCGGTGCGCTCGAGGATGCGGTCGGAGATGACGCCGCCGATGCTGTCGCCGACGACGCCGGCAAAGAACACGCCGGATGCGAAGAGCGCCGAGTTCTTCAGATCGAGGCTGTAGTTGTTCTTGAAGAACAGCGGCAGCCAGTTGAGATAGAGCCACAGGCACCAGCCGTAGCAGAAATAGGTCAGCGTCACCGGCCACATCCGCTGCATCAGCGGTCCCCACGGCACCTTTGGCCGCTCGCCCTGGGGACGCGGCGGCAATGTCGCAAGCTCGGCCGCGGTGATCGAGCCATGGTCCCTCGGCTCGTTGCGGAAGTACCAGACCCACGCGACGCCCCAGATCAGGCTGACAACGCCGAGCACGACGAACGCGCCGCGCCAGGTCAGCCAGAGGATCAGGAGCGCGACCACCGGCGGGGTGATGGCATTGCCGAGCCGCGCGAATGAATGCGTCAGGCCTTGCGCGAAGCCGCGGCGGTTCGCCGGCGTCCAGTACTGCATCGCGCGCGTCGCGGTCGGAAACGTCGCGCCTTCGCCGAACCCCAGCGCGAAACGCGCGACGAACAGCGCGGCAAGACCATGGACAAAGCCGGTCATGATGGTCGCGGCGGCCCAGATCATGCCGCACCAGAACAAGGTCTGGCGCGGCCCGAAGCGATCGCCGACCCAGCCGCCGATCACCTGGAACAGCAGGTACGGATAGGCGAAGGCCGAGAACACCAGACCGACCTCTGTGTTGGACAGGCCGAGCTCCTTCTGGATCTCGCCGGCCGCGGTGCCGATGTTCACCCGGTCCACATAGGTGATGAAGTACATCACGCAGAGCATGGCCAAAACGACATGGGTGGCCTTGAACCGAAGCCTCATATCATCCCCTCCCCCGATCCGCGATTGTTGTGAGTTCGTTGTGCTGCGGATGCCGTGGCTGCTAGAGCTTCGGCTCTGATTAGATCAGAACCGAAGCTCTAGATTTTTGTTGACGCGTTTTCTTTACGCGAACCGGCGTCCACTTTGCTCGAAAACGCTCTAAGTGCTGACCACCTTCAGATGCGACGACGCGTTGCGCTGGTCGCGCTGCTCGAGAAGCCGCATCGCGGCCTCGACGCCGCCCGGGCGATGCGGGACGCCGGCGACCGACAGCCCCATCTCGACGCCGGTCAGCGCGCCAAGCAGCGTCAGTTCGTTGCACTCGCCGAGATGACCGATGCGAAACACCTTGCCCGCGACCTTCGACAGGCCGGCACCGAGCGACATGTTGAAATTGTCGAGCACGACCTTGCGGAACTGATCGGCATCATGGCCGGGCGGCATCATCACCGCGGTCAGCACCGGCGAGAATTCCGAGGGCTCCTGGCACAGCACCTCGAGCCCCCACTGATTGACGGCGGCGCGCGTGGCGGCGGCCAGTCGCTGATGGCGGGCGAACACGTTGTCGAGCCCCTCCTCCAACAGCATCGCGATGGCCTCGCGCAGCCCGTAGAGCAGGTTCGTCGCCGGCGTATAGGGGAAGAAGCCCTTGGCGTTCGGCTTCAGCATTTCCTCCCAGTCGAAATAGGAGCGCGGCAGCTTATTGGTGCGCGACGCGGCGCGCGCCTTCTCCGAGATGGCGTTGAAGCCGAGGCCGGGCGGCAGCATGAAGCCCTTCTGCGAGCAGCTGACGCTGACGTCGACCTTCCACTCGTCGTGCCGGTAATCGACCGAGCCGAGCGAAGAAATGGTGTCGACCATCAGGAGCGCCGGATGCGCGGCGCGGTCGATCGCGGCACGGATGTCGGCGATCCGGCTGGTCGCGCCGGTCGAGGTCTCGTTGTGGACGACCATCACCGCCTTGATGCTGTGCGCGGTGTCGGCGGCGAGCCTTGCTTCAATCTGGGCGGGGTCGGCGCCGCGGCGCCAGTCGCCGGGCATGAAATCCACCTCGATGCCGAAACGGCCGGCCATTTGCCTCCACAGGGTAGCGAAGTGGCCGGTCTCGACCATCAGGACCTTCTCGCCCGGCGACAGCGTGTTGACGATCGCGGCCTCCCAGGCGCCGGTCCCGGACGACGGGAAGATCACCACCGGCCCCCTGGTCTGAAACACCTTCTGGCTGCCCTCGAGCACGGCACAGCCGAGCGCGGCGAATTCGGCGCTGCGGTGGTCGATGACCGGCATATCCATCGCGCGAAGAATGCGATCCGGGACCGGGCTCGGCCCGGGAATCTGCAGAAAATGGCGCCCTTGATGCATGAGAACCTCCCAATCGCCGGATTTCGGCTCCTCGGTGAGCTATTTTGCACTCATTTTTTGTCTTTTCAATCCAATTTTGGTATTCGATCGAGAGCATCGACGTGACCGCGCCGGCAAATTATTGTTCAGAATATGAAATCCGCGATTCCCGAAGCCGGGGTTCCGATCAGCCCGCCCGCCGCCGGCAATGGCAGCGACCGCCAGGAGGCCTCGCTTCACGGCGAGATCCTGCTGCGGCTCCGCGACTATGTGGTGGAAGGCAACATTCCCGACGGCGCCCGCGTTCCAGAGCGGCAACTCTGCGAGATGCTGGGCATTTCCAGGACGCCGCTGCGCGAGGCGCTCAAGGTGCTGGCCGCCGAGGGCCTGATCGAGCTCTTGCCCAACCGCGGCGCGCGAGTGCGCCGGCTCAGCCCACGCGACCTCGAGGAGCTGTTCGACGTCATGGCCGGACTCGAGAGCCTGGCCGGACGGCTGGCGTGCGAGATCATCACCGACGAGGAAATCGTCGCGATCGAGCGGCTGCACTACGAGATGTACGGCCATTATCTGCACCGCGATATGCATGGCTATTTCCAGACCAACCAGCAAATCCACGAAAGCATCGTTGCGGCTGCGCGCAACGAGACGCTGAAGGCCACCTACGCCAACTTCGCCGGCCGCATCCGCCGTGTCCGCTATTCGGCCAATTTCGCCCGCAAGCGGCAGCGTTGGGCCGAGGCAATGCGCGAGCACGAGGCGATCCTCGATGCGCTGCGCCGGCGCGCGGCAAGCGAGCTCAGCGACATCCTGTTCCAGCACCTGCGCAACAAGCGGGCCGCCGCCATCGATCACCTCGCAGAGGGACCGGACAGCGGCCTGGAGACGACGCCCCAGAGCGACTAAAGGGGGCGGCACAAGGATGGCTGGAGGGCAGCTATCCTTGCCCATTATGAATTCATAATGTAATTCTCACGTCGAGATAATGCATAATCCATGAGCAGCCACGGTCGCGTCATGGATCACATCGGATCTGGGATGAAGAACGCCTCCTCGCTCGAACAGTGCCTGCGGTCCGAACTGACCGGCGACATCTTCTTCGACGCCTTCAACCGCGGCCGCTACGCGACCGACGCCTCGTTCTACCAGATCATGCCGGCCGGCGTGGTGGTGCCGCGAACCGTCGACGAGGCGCTGCGGGCGCTTGCGATCGTCCGCGACGCCGGGCGGATCGTCACCCCGCGCGGCGGCGGCACCTCGCAATGCGGCCAGACCGTCAATGACGGCATCGTCGTCGACCTGTCCAAGCACCTGAACCGGATCCTCTCGCTCGACGTCGAGAATCGGACCTGCGTGGTCGAGCCCGGCATCGTGCTCGACGATCTCAACCGGCAACTGAAGAAGCATGGGCTGTGGTTTCCGGTCGACGTCTCGACCGCATCGCGCGCCACGATCGGCGGCATGGCCGGCAACAATTCCTGCGGCGGCCGCTCGCTGCGCTACGGCACCATGCGCGACAATACGCTGTCGATGGACGCAGCGCTCGCCGACGGCACGCTGCTGCATTTCGGCGAGGTGCCGCGCGACCTGACGCGGGTCAATTCGTCCGACAGCGGACTGAAGCTGTTTCGCGACATGCTCGATCTCGGCGAGCGCGAGGCGCTCGAGATCGCGGACAAATTCCCCAAGGTCCAGCGCCGCGTCGGCGGCTATAACCTCGACGCGCTGGTGCCGCGCAACGCGCCGAACAATCTGGCGCATCTTCTGGTCGGCTCGGAGGGCACCCTCGCCTTTACGACGCAGGTCGAGCTCAAACTATGGCCCGTCATCCGCAACAAGGCGCTCGGCGTCTGCCATTTCGGCAGCTTCTACGAGGCGATGGACGCGGCCCAGCATCTGGTCAAGCTGCGGCCGATCGCAGTCGAGCTGGTCGACCGCACCATGATCGCGCTCGGCCGCGAGATCGCGATGTTCCAGCCGATCATCTCGGCAGCGGTGCGCGACGATCCGGACGCCATCCTGGTGGTCGAGTTCGCCGAAGAGGACCAGGCCGACAATCTCGCCCGCCTCAAGCAGCTCGGCGAGCTGATGGCCGACCTCGGCTTCGGCTGGGACAAGCCGCAGCGCAAATGGGGCGGCGTGGTCGAGATCGTCGAGCCCGCGCTGCAAACCGGCATCGCCGATTTCCGCGCGGCCGGCCTCAACGTCATGATGTCGATGAAGCAGGAGGGCAAGCCGGTCTCCTTCGTCGAGGATTGCGCGGTGCCGCTGCCGCATCTCGCCGACTACACCGAGCGGCTCAATGCCGTGTTCGCGAGGCACGGCACCCGCGGCACGATGTATGCGCATGCCTCCGAAGGCTGCCTGCATGTGCGCCCGGTGCTCAATCTCAAGCTCGAGAAGGATGTCAAGGCAATGCGCGCCATTGCCGAGGAAGCCTTCGCGATGGTGCGCGAATACAAGGGCTCGCATTCCGGCGAGCACGGCGACGGACTGGTGCGCTCGGAATTCCACGAGGCGATGTTCGGGCAGCGCATCGTGGCCGATTTCCGCGAGGTCAAGCAGCGCTTCGATCCGACCAACACGCTCAACCCGGGCAAGATCGTCGATCCGCCTGCCATGGACGACCGTTCGCTGTTTCGCTTCGCGCCAGATTATCGCGTCGGCGAACTGAAGACGATGCTCGACTGGTCGGCCTATCCCGGCGCCGGCGGCGGTTTCCAGGGCGCCGTCGAGATGTGCAACAACAACGGCGCCTGCCGGAAGCTCGAAGGCGGCGTGATGTGCCCGTCCTATCGTGCCATGCGCAACGAGAAGGACGTTACCCGCGGCCGCGCCAATACGCTGCGGCTGGCGATCTCGGGCCAGTTGGGTGCGGACGCGCTCGCCTCCGACGAGATGATGGAGACGCTAAAACTCTGCGTCTCCTGCAAGGCGTGCCGCCATGAATGTCCGACCGGCGTCGACATGGCCAAGATGAAGATCGAGGTGCTGGCCGCGCGCGCGGCAACGCACGGTCTGTCGCTGCGCGACCGGCTGGTCGGCTATCTGCCGCGCTATGTCGATCTCGCCTCGCGCCTTGCGCCGATCGCGAACTGGCGCAACCGCAGCCCGCTGCTGCGCGCGCTGTTCGAGAAACTCGCCGGGATCAGCGCCAAGCGCGCGCTGCCGGAATTTCGCCGCGACACGTTCCGGCCCGACGCCAGGGCGCTGGGTCCGACGGATGGCCGCGAAGTGGTGCTGTTCGCCGATACGTTCAACCGCGGCTATGAGCGGGAGAATCTCGACGCGGCGATCGAGGTGCTTGTCGCCGGCGGCTATCGCGTACATCTGCCGAGGCCATCGGACGGGGGACGGCCGCCGTGCTGCGGGCGAACGTTCCTGTCGGCCGGACTGGTTGAGCAGGCTCGCGGCGAGCTTGACCGGCTGGTTGCGACCTATGTCCCGTTCGCGGCCCGCGGCGTGCCGATCATTGGTCTCGAGCCAAGCTGCCTGCTGACCCTGCGCGACGAGCTGCTGTCGCTGCGTTCGGATGAGGCCGCCAAGACCGTCAGCGCGCACGCGCTGCTGTTCGAGGAGTTTCTGGTGCGCGAAGCGGAAGCCGGACGACTGGCGTTACCGCTCGGCGCTGTCGCGGGCAAGGCCGTCGTGCACGGCCATTGTCACCAAAAGTCCTTTGGCGCGTTCAAGCCGGTGGAGAAGGTGCTGCGGCTGGTGCCCGGCCTCGACGTCAAGACCATCGAGTCGAGCTGCTGCGGCATGGCCGGCGCGTTCGGCTATGGTGCCGACACCTATCAGGCCTCGATCGAGATGGCTGAACTGTCGCTGCTGCCGGCTGTCAGAGGCGCCGATCAGGACACGCTGATCGTGGCTGACGGGACCTCATGCCGGCACCAGATCAAGGACGGCAGCGGGCGGACGCCGCTGCATGTCGCCAGCGTATTGGCGATGAGCCTGAAACGTGCGAAATCGAATTCCGACACATTGTTACCGACAAAGGAAGAGGCCCATGGCTGAGCTCACTCTCGAAACTGCCCGCAAGATTCTGGATGCCGCGCTGGCCAAGGGGGTCGAGAAGAAGTTCAAGCCGCTGGTCGTCACCATCCTCGACGCCCGCGGCGCGGTGAAGGTGACGGTGGCACAGGACGGCACCAGCCTGATGCGGGCCGAGATCGCCCATGGCAAGGCCTATGGCGCGCTGGCGCTCGGGATGGGATCGCGGGCGCTGTTTCAGCGCGCGCAGGAGCAGGCCTATTTCGTCGACGCCGTGAACACATTGGCGCAGGGGCGGATGGTGCCGGTGCCCGGCGGCGTCCTGATCATGGACGGCGCGACCCTGATCGGGGCCGTCGGCGTCAGCGGCGACACCTCGGACAATGACGAGCTCTGCGCCGTGGCCGGCATCGAGGCTGCCGGCCTGAAGGCCAACGCGGGTTAGACACCGTCTCCTAATTCATACCCTCGCGGGCAGCCATGGCGCTGCGCAATGTTCTACGCATGGCGTAGTAACACCGGCGGTTCAGTTGTCGGGGGTTCGAGTCACTGGCCCGCTACATCGCGAAACCCACTATTTCCGAAGCCCTGTTTTCTTACCGGAGAGCAGCCTAGTTCGGAACGTTGGGCCTGACAGTCCGCCAAAAACCGCCGTTCGTGCGAAATCCGTCGCCGGTTAAAATGGTCGCCGAGTAGGTTCAAATCGGGGACTGCAACCATCTCAAATTGTTATTTCCGTCTGTCGCGTAGCGTTGCCCTCCGACGGCAAAGGTCACACGGTCGAACCGTGTCGGGTGCGCCAATAAAATCAGTAGCTTCGATCGCTTCTGGCGTTCATCCCACATAGCTATCCCACACAAGCGAAGCCCCGAGATCGGAGCTTACCTTTGTCCGTCAGGACCGCGATCGTGGGACTCATTAGTAGATCCGCCGCCACGATTGCGACCAAAGCGGCGCAATGGAAGTTAAGTCGCATCGCACCGCGGCTCGCAGCGGAGGCTTGAGATGATGGGCTGGCTTCTTCAGTCAACCACCACTGTTGCGCGAGCGTCACGGGACGACGGAAGCCGCGCTGCGTTCGCCTGAACTTGTCGGGACTCCGAGGGCCGCCGATTTGTCGTCGGCCGGAGGATTTCACGACTGTATCGACAACGAGCCTCGCGATTACGTTCTTTCCAAACGACCACGTGCTGAAGTGCTGAAGGGGCCCTCACATCATGTTTTCCAGCTGGCCGTAGACTGTAGGACCCAATCCAACTCGTTGGAGGTAGCGCAGGCGACGAACTACTCGAGGGCGCGAAGTCTGCGACGCGGCTTCGAACGCATGCCTTTGCACGAGAACCACGCTGATCCGGTGCAACGAATCCTCATTGGCCTTCAGAGGGGCTCGTACGCCCGGCCGCACAGACACACCGAGCAATGGGAGCTAGTCGTGCCTCTATAGGGCACGTTGGCCGCTTATTTGTCATCGGAAGCTGGCGCCGTCACGAAGAGATTAGAGATTGCCCAAGGCCGCACCCGAGTGATGGAAATACCCTCGGGCCTCTGGTGTTCGAAATAAAGCCGGGTCCGTTTCGGCCGGCAGAATTTGCGCCGTGGTCCCCATCAGAGGCGCTACGATAGCGGCGCAACCTGCAGCGTGGCTGGTAGATGCGAAGCGAGGCAATAGGCACGTGGCCGACTGACTAGCCGGCGTCGCGACACTGCGCTAGGCGCGCATCCCCTGACTGCGTGTGACCGAGCAGACCAAGGCCAGCGCGACGGTATGCGGGAGCGTGAAACCCCTCCGCCCAATCGCCCTGTTCGGGCCGTGGCAGTTTCGCCGGCAGTTGGTCTAATTGAGCGTCGACCGCTCAAACGTGAAACATGTCCGCCCCGGATAGTCCTGGCATATAGCGGAATATATCGCCGCCTGGCTCTTGATCAAAATTGCCGACGTAAAAGCCCTGACTGCCGGCATTCGCCCCCCCCCAGACCCCGCCATCAACAAATGAAGAGCCCGTCGAAAGGAAAACATGATCTCCGACACCGGTGATAACCGTCATCAGATCTGCCTTACCGTCGCCGTTGAAATCGCCGACGTACCATTTTCCATCATTGCCAGCTGGCGTCCAATTTCCAGTATCAGTAAATGACGTGCCATTTGATAAAAAAACATGAGCGCCAGTTACACCCGGTTCGTAGCGCAGAATATCGCTCTTGCCGTCACCATCGAAATCGCCGACGAACCAGCCCTCGGTTCCGTTGCCAGCAGGGGTCCAGCTGCTGGGAGCATTGAATGTTGTTCCGTTTGAAAGGGAGACCAGAGCGCCCGACATTCCAGCGGCATAGGTGAATATATCGTCCTTACCGTCGCCGTTGAAGTCGCCGACGTACCACTTTCCATCATTGCCAGCCGGGGTCCAGCTTGTAGGAGCCGTGAAAGCCGAGCCGTTAGAGAGCAGAACTTCGGCACCGGAAACGCCCGGATCGTAGCGCAGAATATCGCTCTTGCCGTCACCATTGAAATCGCCGACGAACCACCCCTCCGATCCGTTGCCAGCAGGGGTCCAGTTCGTGGGAGCACCGAATGCTTGCGCCGCAGAGTTGTTGTTGTTCAGAGAAACTAAAGCGCCCGACGTTCCGGCGGCATAAGTGAATATATCGTCCTTACCGTCGCCGTTGAAGTCGCCGACGTACCACTTTCCATCATTGCCAGCCGGTGTCCAGCTTCCTTGATCGTGGAACTGAGTTGGCTCGACGAAGATTCCATAGCTACCAGTATTAGAGCTGAATGCACCAGCGTCGACATAATAGGTCGCGCTTGCGGTGGGCTCAAAAATAACGCGAGAATTGAGCCCCGGACCGCTATCGTCGTCGGTGGCCAGTAAATTTCCTGCCGAATCGTAGAGGTGCAGAAGGGGGTCCGAGAGTGTTCCCGTTCCTGTCGCAGTCCCACTCTCGCGTATCGTATAGGCGTGACTGGCACTCAAACCTGTTCCGAGCCAATCCTGATCATAGGGCGTCTCGATACTACCTGTCACGAACCCACCCGCGGAGCTGACCGAGCCCGCGGTCGACGCATCTGCTAGGTAATCGTCCACGGTAACGCTCACATTGTAGGTGCCGGTGAACGCTCCGAAGAAGCTTGAGGCGTCGACGTAGTAGTAGCCCGAGCTGGATGGTGTAAACTCAACACGAGCATCAAACGTTGAGCTGCTCTCCTGACTGGATGTCAATTGTGAAGACGAGCTGTTATAGATTGCGACGAACGGGTGCGCGAGTGTCCCGCTACCAGCATCAACTCCGGCGACCCGGGCGGTGTAGTGCACCCCTGCGGTCAGATGTACGCGGAACCAGTCACTGTCTGAGGCAGACTCGAGAGTCGCGGCTGTCGAGCCGTTTACAGCGACTTCGCCAGCAAAATTCGTATCCGCACCGTAATCGTCGGTAACACGATGGTACCCAATCACGTCCATTAACCGGAGATCGTTTTGCGAAATCTCGTTGTACACCCCTGAGTTGCTCTGATCCAAGAACGAGTCATTTCCGACGCTCGCGGCCCAATCACCTGCATCGCCGTTTGGGTCCGAGTTATTAAAGTTGCCGAGGTTAGTATTCCCATTGTCAAAAGAAAAATAGCCTCCGCGCGAGAAGTCGCGGATGTTCGGTGCCTGATAATGGAAGAGGTCCGAAATATAGTCGGTCGGAGCATTGTTGATAAGGTTTTGCTCAACACCCAGCTCCCGCCCCATAACCTCAGTGAGTTCATGGGCAACGGTGCCGATGAAATCGAATTGACCGCTCGAAATTCCATTACTGCGATCATAATCAAACGTGAAATGGTTT
The DNA here is from genome assembly GCF_056837965.1 of Bradyrhizobium ferriligni. Lineage (NCBI taxonomy): Bacteria > Pseudomonadati > Pseudomonadota > Alphaproteobacteria > Hyphomicrobiales > Nitrobacteraceae > Bradyrhizobium > Bradyrhizobium ferriligni. The sequence continues at coordinate 25,348 of NZ_JBXEJO010000035.1, read as the reverse complement.
GCGTCAGCAAAGCCAACGTATTCGTCGACCGTCGTGTTAGTGAGAAGCCCCAAAGCCTCGGCCTCGGGATTGGCAACCCAATAGGTGTGACCGCCAGTCACAGGATCTGTGTTGGGCAATGTGGCATAAGCCGCGGAGTCGTCTGTTGTCGAAGAGTGGCTCTTGAGAGCACTGACGATCGAGGAGTAACTATAGCTATGAAAGAAAGTAAAACTCTCGCCTAGCGAATTCGCCCCAAGTGCCGTGCCGTCTCGCTCTCCATATCCAACGTGGAGGTTGAAAGTAATATTGTCTGTATATTGGCTTTCGAAGTACGCAACGACCGCATTAACGTCATTTTGGAAAGCTAAGGGAGGACCTCCTGCGTTGGTCACGCTAGGATCAAAGATAACGGTAATATTCATCGCCTGCTGCTCCTGCGCTTGACTAACCCCTCTCGCGGCCTAAATCGCGCTTGCTGGCAGTTGGATAACTCAATGCCAAACCAGCAGACGGAGTCGACAAAGATCACCGACGACGCTCAGCTGTCCTTACAATGACACTCGCGGAAACAAATTGAATAGGTCAACCGCATTACCACGAATTGGTTAGGGCAGCGGCGCATCCAGCTCTGGGTGCGCCGCTGCCACAGCGGCAGGCTTCTAGCTGAAAGCCCGTGGTGGCCTGCGGCCGCGCATCGAACTTCTCGGGCCGCACGATGGTCGGCCGGATCTCGGGGCCGCAGAGGCCGTCGGACAGCCGCACGGCGTTGCCGAACCATGGCGAAACCAGCCGCCGGGACGTCTGCCGGTTAACGAAGAAGGTTGACCGTACGGACGAAGCCGCTGCCTGCTGGCGCAAAGACCAGCAAGGCCGCGAAGACCCAAAAAAGCACGGCGATCGTTCGCAGCCGCCTGACGAATTCAACACCCTGGCCGCGAACGAGTCCATTCTACCCGATAATAATGTTCCACCAGACGCAATCAATGGAGTAGCGTGTGTGTCCTCCCTCAGTAACAGTTCAGGGACGCGCCCATGTCTGCACTCCAAGCAAAGTTGGAACGGTTTGAGACTTTTGCTGCCGAATGCGAGACGATCGCTGACCGAGCGCTGGATAGGAGCAACCGCGAACTATATCGGCGGCTGGCCGCCCGCTATCGCGAATTGGCGACGGACATGCGGACTGTGATCGCGACTGTGGACGCCGCCGCGTAGGCTCGGCCTAGTAGAGCGGGCCTATGGAATTGAACCATATCTCCGTCCTTGGACAGGGCAGCGCTCAGCCTTGAGCTGGCCCGCAGCGCATCGAACATAAGTGGCAACCGCTTTTCAGTTCGTAAACGGCAGACCGCTGATTTTATCGAACGCGCCTCTGCTCCGATGCTTCCGGCTGCTATGATCTCGCGACATGCGACGAGGCATTATTCCTATAGGCCATTCGAGGCGAACTGGAGTGCATAATGCGACTGCCCTTGATGATGATCGTTGGTGCCGCTGTCCTGACGCTGGCCGGCTGCTTCGAAGGCCCTCCGGGCGCCCCGGGTCCTGCAGGTCCCCAAGGCGAAAAGGGTGCTCAAGGTGCGCAGGGGGAGAAGGGTGAAAAAGGAGACCCCGGCCCTAAGGGTGATAAGGGCGACAAAGGCGACCAAGGCGATCCCGGCAAAGATGCTCCGGCGTCGGCGGCAAGGAGACGATAGCAAGCGTTCCGCGCAGTCCAGCGCTTCGGGCAAGACGATCCAACGTGTCACTTGCAACTTCACGGCTAGTCGCCCGGCGCCTCCTCCACCTCCAAAAAGGAGACGTGGAATGTGATCGGGTGCCTGTTGCCGTCCAAAAGCACGCGGACCTTTGTCCTGGTCGCGCCAACACCGACAATAACGCCGCGTTTCCCCTTTAACCGTGGACCAGCCGAGTGGCCCACGATCACGTGCGCGCCCGCGGTCATTGCATCATTGGCACGCAAAAACCGGATCGGACCAGCCGCACGAGCGGCCCCGGGCAATTCCGCGACTAAACTCGGCAGGCCGTCTGCCTTGCCCTCCTGCACCGACCCGACGGGCAGACTTGCGGTCGTCCTCTTTGCCGATTTGAACCATTTAGCCGGCAGACCCAGCATGTAGCCGCGTCGTCGAAGATCCTCACAAGTTTTGTTCAGGGCCGCTGCGATGTCCTTTTCCGGCGTTCTCTTCATGACCAAATGCCAGAAGAGCTCGTCCTGCTCGCGCGTCCAGCCTTCCGAATTTTCGCTCATCATCATCAAGTCATGGAAAATGGGGTTTGTAGATAACAGGCTCGCGTCGAGGTTCCCAAGCTGAGCCTCCTACTACCGTCGAACGTGACAGTCGCCTGCTTTGTCAGCTATTCGGCAATACCCGCTCGGACGGCCCTGTTCGCGAACAAGCAGGCAGCGGAATGCTGTCCCCGATCGTATCCTTTGGCGTGGCCCAGGCGCCAACCTGCGAAAAAGCAGACGCCACCGAACACCACTAACGCAATAAAATACACCTTGGTCCGTCCCCTGGCACAAGATCTTAATAGAGCTCTGTTACACTACTTCCGTAAACGTTTCACCCGAGCAGCCGCCTCCCCGCAATTTTACGGGGACTCCGTAGCTTGTAAGTCCGGGGCGCTTGCCTAAACCTACGTGCCTATTTTGACCCTCCATTTCGAGCCTACCCATGCTGAAGAATGTCCTTTGCATCCTTATCGGATTGTTCGGCCTCGTCGCTGCGGCTTCCGCGCAGCCCAACACGATCGACTGTTCGGCGTTCTCAAAGCGACCGGATGGCACGTGGTATGTAGGAGCCCCGACGACCTTTGACGTCGGCCAAACCACATCGATAACTGTCGCTGCCCGGGCAGTGGGCCACAACTTCATGAATATCGCGGGCGACGACCTGTTCGACTTGATCGAAGCCAAGTGCGGAAACGACCAACAGCAACGAGCCGCGCCAGGCCACGCGGTCAACGCTGGTACTGACCATTGAGAACGTTGCTCCCGAATTGGGAGCAAGTACTTCCGGCTATCATGATTGGTATTGGGGCCGCGCTCGTGCTCCTCGGCCTCCTCGCCCGGCGTCGACATAAGCGACCGGAAGCGGCAAGCGACGAAAGCGATCAAGTCGTTGTGCATCCCCGGCCGAAAATGGCATCGCTGCCGCGCTTGCCGTCCACGGACCGCACGAGCCAAGACAGAGAATAGCCCGGCCTACCCATTGGGGTCCGTTTCACGCCGATGTAGCGGACAGCGAGGGTTCAGTGGCCGGCGTCGGCGAATCGTGCCCACGCGTTGCCGGCGTGCCTACTCACATCCGCGCGGTAGCCCAGCTGGTAGGCCGACAAGGAGCCGCCTGTCGTGATCAAAAGCACGAAACAACAAGCATACCTATCGTCAGATTGCTCCCTCTCCGACCGACATCACATTGAAATTGCAACGTTCGAGTGGAGCCAATTGCTCATCCGGGTTTCGTCGGAGGAACCTGGCCGAAGGCATTGGCCTACTAGACCGAACGCCTCGGTTCGCCTATTGCATCCTTGGTAGCGGTGCCGGGGGGACATCGGAGACCCTGGCCTGTACAAGGAGCGAATTCGACGCTCTGATGCCCACTACGGGGACATTGTGCTCTTTTTCAAAACTGACTTTTTGGCCTTCATATTCGGGCCTTTGATCCTTCTGACGGCCACTCTACGCGTCAGCGGCGTGCGCCGCGACCTTTTGCCACTCGGAATCGCGTTCTCGATCGCCTTCCTATACGCGAACGGCAACCTGACGCTGGCGCTCGTCATCGCCTCGATTGTCCTTAACTTCTCAGTCGGGCGGTACCTCCAACTGGACAAGAACCGCCGAGTTTACGTTGGCGCGATCGTCGCGAATCTAGCGATTCTCGGCTATTTCAAGTACTCGATCTTTATCAAGCATACCTTGCTTGGGTTCAGCCTGTCTGGAACCTGGATGTGGGCTCTACCGCTCGGTCTGAGCTTCTTCACGTTCCAGCAAATCGCTTTCCTGTCGGACGTCTATCATAAGCGCATCGGATTCTTCAGCCTGAAGAACTACGCGATGTTCATCCTGTTTTTCCCGCATTACATCGCGGGGCCGATCGTCAACTATCGTCGCGTTTTCGACAGCTACGAGCGCTGGCCCACGTTCAATGCTCGCTCTATCCGGTTTGGGCTGCTCATATTCATGATCGGCATCCTGAAGAAGCTGATCGCTGACTTCTTCGCTCCGATTGCCAACACCTGCTTTGCCAACCAGTCCGCCTTAGACATGTATGGCGCTTGGGCTGGCATGATGGCCTTTACCTTCCAGATCTATTTCGACTTCTCCGGGTACTGCGACATGGCGGTCGGAACCGCTCGCGTGTTCGGCGTCAGCATGCCTTACAATTTCAACTCGCCGTACAAGTCGAGATCCGTGGCCGAGTTTTGGCACCGTTGGCACATCACCCTGTCCAACTGGCTTCGCGACTTCCTTTACATCCCCCTCGGCGGCAGTCGGCATGGCACGCGCCGGACAATGCTGGCCCTCATGCTCACGATGACGTTGGGCGGTCTTTGGCACGGCGCAGGATGGGCGTTCATCGTCTGGGGCTTCGTGCATGGCGCTGCGCTGATCATTCACAGGTACTCGCATATTAAACTGCCCGCCGCGGCAAAGACTCCTGTCCTCTTTGTCTTCGTGGCGCTGACTTGGGTCCTCTTCCGTTCGGAGACGCTGGCCGGCGCCATTGCGCACTACCAAGCTCTCTTCAACTTCGGAGACCTTGGCATCGGAGCCGAGATTCGTAGACTTCTATACCTGTTTGTCCCGTTGGGTGACGACCCTCTCTCTGCCGCCGATGTCAAACCGAACCAAATTCGCGATATCGCGGCCATGCTCGTTGCTGGGTTCATATGCTTCCGGCTTCAAAACTCGCAGAGGATCGCCCTGAGGCTCAGTTCTCGCAAGGTCCACATCCTCCGCAGTGCCGAGATTCCCGTGCTTGCTCTCTTGATCCTCATCCTATCGATGGCGTTCGCAAACCCCGACACAACAAATGCATTTATCTATTTTCAGTTCTAGTTGGCGAATTCACTTGGGAGCGGCCATCGCTACGGGCTTGGCGGTGACGTTTTTCATCGACTCCTTCGCGCTTCCTAGCGGCCTCAAGCCGGAAGGCGTCCTCGTCGAGCCATGGATCTCTGATGTCGATAAACTGCGGAATTACATCTATGCTCAACACAACGACCCGTCGAAGCATACGATCTTTGTGATTGCCGGCTCAAATAGCCTGTTCTCAATTGCCTCCGAGGAGATCACTAAGTCCACCGGTTACAACGTGAACAATTACGGGCTTCACGTCGGCCTGCACCCCGATCTTCTGTTTTCTCAGATTACAACCAAAGTGAAGCCTGGCGATATTGTCGTTGCCCCCTTGGAGTGGATTGATCGTCGTTCCCTCGGGAACGTCTTCGATATCGACAACTACTTCGTCCACTACAGGAAGTCGGTTTCGCTGCCCTGGTACTCAGCCTACGTGCTTTGGACGTCCGTTACATTGAAGCGCTGGTGGTCTGGGCTCGAGGCGTACATTTATGCCCCTGCTGGTGCAGTCAGGTTGTGGGATTTGAAATCGACGGAGGAGATGGAATCGGAGCGAGAAAAATACACCGGCCCCTTCCGCTATGCCTTCTTCTCGCTCGACAAGGATGGAGACCTAAACCCGAAACTTACTATGACCCACACAAGCTGGATGGCGACGGAAGATCCGCGCCCCGGCGTAGTGAGTCCGATCGAGAAGGAAATTCTGGCAACATGGAAAACCCGTTTCGAAAAGCTCGGAGCACGCTTCTTCCTAACCAACCCGGCAATCCTGCAAAATCGTCACGGCTCGTTCCTGACATCTGAATTCTGGGCTGACCTGGAAGCCCGTCGCGCCGCACTGAAGGCCAACGGCACTCCGATCCATTGCGATCCTCTCGCCGCCGTTCTCGCCAGCATCTATCGCTATGACACCGTATGGCATCCGAATGCGACTGGTGCCACAATCTATTCGCAAGGCATGGCAGAATGTCTCGATGAAACTATCCGAGGCGCCGATACAGAAACACGGGCTATTGATCCGGATCAGATGGTTAAGCTGGTGGAAGCGCGCCTAGAGAAGCAGCGCGAGGACTATGGACTTGGCAATCTACCCTTCCAACAACGGCTACGCGATCTGACACAAATTCGCGATGCTTTAGAAGCTTACAAGCGAGACAATGGAGCTTATCCGAAGTCCGTTGGCTACGATGGCATCGCCAGCGATTGGGGTAAGCGCTCGCCCGATTATATTGACGGTCTTGTGCCTCGCTACCTTTCATCATTGCCGGTCGATCCAGCCGGACCTGCCGGACTTCCCGGACAACCCCAATATCTTTACTGGTCCAACGGCGAAGGCTACAAGATCGTTAGCGCCAGCCCAGCCGAGGAATGCGCTGTCGTAGCTGTGAACTGGCCCAAATTGGTGGATCCAGCGAGGCTGGCTAAGAAGGGCGACCTGACAAGTTGCTTCGCTTATGGCTTTTGGACAACCGGACTCGACCTTCAGTAAGTCCTCGAAAGACAGAGCCCAGCACCATATTAGGAATCGGGTATATGGAGGAAACCGGCCTGAAGGGTCACGCCGCGCTATCGCTTGTCAGGACCTGATCGAGCGGACGAGCTCGCCGGCCGGCCCGAGGCCACTCGAGCCGCCAAAGATTCTTTGCCGGCCCAATGTCGCGTGATCGCCCGCCCCTGCGCTATGGCACCTCGTAGACGGCCGCGCAGACAAGCGAGTATCCATTTACAAACCATGACGCTCCCGATGCATCTCTTGTGGACAGGGTAGTGCCGCCAGGGGCAATGATACCCGCGCCGCCTTTCCCGACAGTGTATTCGCAGGCCGTCGCAGGGTACCGAAAGGCCGCCGCGGCAAAAGGAAGGCTCGCAAGCAATGAATTTGCCGCTGTCCCGACTTTGGTGAGAGTAATGTCCATCTCAACGAAAACAGTCTTACCTATTTGCAGATATCTGCCCGTCGCTAATACGGTCGTTGGCGCTCCAGTCTGCGCCGTGACGACTGGGGTGTAAGCCGTCCATGCGCCGCCGGCAAGGTCGGCAATAGCGGGTTGCGTGTAGGTGACGGCGCCGTTGCTCCCAATTCCGGTTGCGAATTTGTGCGCCGGGGCGACTGACGGAACAACCGTCGTTCCGATCACTCCAGAATAATCGATGTCATGGAAACGCGTGTCGGTGGCGTCATACCACGAGAAGATCCTACCGACCGCGGGGATGCCAGGCACGACGGTCGCCGCGCGCCAAACGTACAGCGGCGTATCGCATTTGGTGGCAATACCCGCATCAGATATGCCGCCGTTTACTTTGTAGCCCCAGTGTCTTGGTAGTAGTTATCACCGATGACGGTGCTGACCGCGTTGACTGTCACAGTGATGAAGGGGTAGACCCCCGCGATGTAGAACCAGTTCCCGGCAACGTTTGTGTTGGTGGCTGCATTGATGCGCAGCGGTGCAGCAATTGACCCGGCGATCAATTGTGAAAAGCGATTGCCGCTGACATTAACACTCGTCAACGGGTTGCCCGCACCATTCAGGTCAACCATCGCGCCGTAGGCGTTAGCTACCGCCGATTGCTCGAATACGTTGTTTGGATGATCGTGTCGGGACCACCGTCGATCACAACCATTCCGTTGAAGTTCAAGAAGTAGTTGTTGATGATGCGATCGGTTGTTGCTCCACTCACCGCCGGAATGCAGACGCCCTGATTGCGGCTGTCGTTGATTGCATTCTGCCCAAAGGTATTATTCTCGATGGTGATAGCATCGGCAGAGTTGACCTGCCTTACACTCATCAAGAAGCTACGACTTATTGTCGACACCAACAAGATGCCGTTTGTGCGGGTGGGGGCGGCACTCGCGTGGATGGAGTAGCCGGTCGCCATTTTGTCGATGAACAGATTGTCGATGATGACGTTCTCGACAAAGAAATGGTCCGAGAGACCCATCGAAGAATATCGCGTGACGCCCCACCGCGCCGGCATAGATACCGGAAGTAGTCGTAACGACGAAATCTCGGAACGCATCCCGATCGTTCCGAACGTCCGAGCCCCCGAAATCTGGATAAGGTCAGCGGTTCGCGGAATACTGCCGCCAAGCAGAAACACCGTGCTGCCCGAAGATGCCGACCACGTCCCAGTATATTGGACGTTCCAGCCGTCGCCGACGATGCTGATGCCCTTTCCCGCGTTCGACCCGGTGAAATCAACAACTGCACCGTTGCGAACCGAATTCATCAGATATTTATTCCCCGCTAGGCCAGCAAGAGTTCCGAATGCTTGCGGAGTTACTGAAGAAGGTTATCCGCCGGTGAGAGACAAGAGAGGCTTGACGGTACGATAAGCTGTCGTATGCACCCATCCACTTAAGAAAAAGGGCCCGGCGATAGTCCGCCGGGCCAGGGGAGGAGCGGAAGACAACGTCTGCGGCCGACAGGCCGTCGATCGGATCAGAGTTCAGCAACTAACCCGCCGGACCGGCATCCTCAAGGATCGGGCCGAACACATCCCAGCGCTCGCCGTTGAAGCGCATCATCTGCAACCGTTTATGGAGACGGTAGTCGGTTGGCGAGGTGTTGATCTTGATTCCGGGCAGCGCGAGGTCGCCTGTCACATCCTTGAGCGACGCCGCCTGCTTCATGACGTTCTCGCGCGTTAGATCGTCGCCGCACTGCTGCAGCACGTGGACAAGGAGCTGTGCCGCGCCATAGCCATAGGTATTGAAGTTCGAGCTCTTGTCTCCATCCGGATAATACTTCTCCATGAAAGCAAGGTAGCGCTTCACGCCCGGATCGTCTTTCCATTGCGGATCGAGCGGCTCCTTGCCATAGTTGGTACTGATGAGACCCTTGGCGTTTTCAGGCCCGGATGGTTTCAGGACGCTTCCGACGGAGGTCGCTTTCATGTCGACGATCCGCACCGGATGCCAGCCCATCTCGGCGGTCTTCTTGATCGCCTGCGCGGCCTGCTTCGGCGTGGCGGCGATGAAAAACAGGTCGGCGCCCGCATCCTTGATCCTGAGAACATGGGAATCGACGGTCGGATCGGACACTTCGTAGGACGTCTCCGCGACTATCATCGTGGCGGCCCGGTCGCCGAGCCCCACCTTGATGCCGTTCAGATAGTCCCTGCCAAAATCGTCATTCTGATAAAGCACGCCGATCTTGGCGTTCGGATGCTCCTTCAGAATGTATTGGCCGTAGATGCGCCCCTCGACGAAGTTGTTTGGATCATAGCCCATAGTCCATGGAAAGTTCTTCGGATCGGAGAACCTCAAGGCGCTGGCGGCTGCGAACAGCTGCGGCACTTTCCTGGAATTGAGATACTTCTGCACGGCTGCGTTCGAAGGTGTACCGACGATCTGGAAGGTCAGGAGCACCTCGTCGCTCTCGATGAGCTTGCGCACCTGCTCCACCGCCTTCGGCGGCGAATAGGCGTCGTCATACTGGATCAGGTTGATCTTGCGGCCGTTAATGCCGCCCTGGTCGTTGATCATCCTGAAGTAGGCGGCCTCGGTCTTTCCGATCGAGGCATAGGCCGACGCCGGTCCCGAGAATGGCACGGTCTGGCCGATCTTGATCTCGGTGTCGCTGGCGCCTGGGTCGTATTTCTTCTGAGCATTGGCCGCAGAGATCGACAGCGCGAGGGTTAACGCCATTGCCGCGGCCAGATGCAAGATTCGCTTCCTCATTCGTAATTTCCTTCGCAACTTGTTTGTTTGAACGGGGTGTCAAGCAGAGCTTCACATTGCGGCGGGCGCTTCCCTCAAGCTGCGCGACGGCGTCGCGGGCGAGCGCGAGACAAGGGCTCATCATATGTGCTCTCGCTATGCAAGCGAGGCGATCCTTCCGAACCCGCTGCGGTGAAAGATGAGAGGCTGCCTGCGGCTATGAACGACGACGGCATGGAGTTTCAGCAGCACTATGACGTGATCTCCCGCCTCCAACTCCTCGCGGACAGTGCAGTCATACTGGGCGATCCCCTCGGCAAGCATCACCGCACCGTTGTTGGTGATCTCGAAGGCGACGCCGGTGAACCGCTCCTGGGCCGGACCGGCGAGCTGGCGGCACAATGCGCCGTGGTCCTCAGCGAGCACGGTGACTCCGAGGTGCTCGGCTCGGCGTAGCTCGGGCCACGTGGTCGAACCTTTCGCGACGGAGAACGACACGAGTGGAGGTTCGAGAGAGACCGAGGTGAACGAAGAGGCCGCGAGACCGACCAGCCTCCCGTCGACCTGAGCCGCCACGGATACTACGCCCGTCGGGAACGCGCCGAAGGCCTCGCGCAGCGTCCTGCTGTCCATCTGTTCACTCATGGATGGCATACGATCACGCTCCGTGCATAGTGGCGTACGCGACGACGAGATCGGTGACGGCGTCCAATGCAGCGTGGCCGATTGCCTTCGAACTCCCGGCGGGGTCGCCGAGAACACCGTTAGGCGAGACTGCGTCGATACCGTCGACGAATGCTCTGTTCAGAAATTTCTCGTCGACCTTGCCCAGGTACCCCGCTGCCATCCGGTCGGCCCGAACCCTGTCAGGATGCAAAACGAGCATCACCGAGGTCTCCGCCACGTCTGCGTGACCACCGACGCGGCTTCCCAGACCAGCGACCGACTGCGCGGACTTCCGCCAAGCGTCGAGGATCGCGGCACTGTCTCTATAGATGATGACCTGAAGCGCCGGAGCGAGCGCTGCGGCCAGCCGCGGCTCGAAGTCGCGCATGATCGGGTAATTGCCGATGTGCCCGGAGAAGAGGACCACGCGGGCGAACCCGTGCGCAGCCAGGCTGCTGCAGTAGTCCAGGCAGATCGCTTCTAGCGTAGAGGGACGCACCGACAGCGAGCCGCAGAAGCCGAGGTGGTGGGGCGAGTACCCAACCCTGACCGTTGGCAGCACCAGTGCAGCACCAAGCTTGCGGGCGATGCGGAGCGCCAGCGCGTCGGCATGATCGCTGTCCATTGACAGCGGAAGGTGAGGTCCATGCTGCTCTATCGCGCCCAGCGGAAGGATCGCTGTGCGGGCGCCGGCCGCGATCGCCTCGGCGATCTCAGAGCTGGTCAGGTGTTCGATCCGCAGCTCACGCGGTTGCTCGGAACGCATCACTTCTCGCTCCTTCAACCTTGGAGCCGCGCTTGGTCAGCGAACTCGTTGTGCTCCGCTGAGTCGTACATCTCGTCCACGAGTGCGCTGAACGAGGTGAGCACCGCAGCCCGACGGATTGTGCCCTTGGCAGTAAGCTCTCCCGCTCCTGGCGAGAGCGCACGTGGCGCGATACGGAAGTCCTTGAGCTGAAGGGGACGCGCAAGCTCAGCGTTGAGATCCTCAATCTGCTTTCGCAAGCCCTCGTGCAGCCCGTCCCTGTCGAGCTTGCTGCCGTTCTCAGTCGGCCAGATGATGACGGTGAGGTATTTGCGGCCGTCGCCGACGACCACGGCCTCCTCGATGAGAGAACTGGCCTTGAGGCGCACTTCAGTAGGCTGCGGATTGATGGTCTTGCCGCCGCTGGTGACGATGATGTCCTTGGCTCGTCCGATGAGCTTGACCTCGCCGGATGCGTCGATTTCAACGAGGTCGCCGGTGCGGTACCACTCCCCCTCCATCACGTCCGCGGTCGCCTCCGCGTCGTTCCAGTAGCCGCGGAACAGCAGAGGCCCCTTCACCAGCAGTTCGCCCTCGCTACTGACCTTGATCCCAAATCGCGGGTCGGGCATGGCCTTGCCCACGGTCCCAGGGGACGGAAAGGCGCGATCCCACTGCGCGAGGACCCAGCCGCAGGTCTCGGTCGTGCCGTACATCTCGCGCAAGTCCACGCCCCACAGCTGCCACAAGGCATGCACCTCGGGGGTCATCGCTCCCGACGCGGTCCAAGCGATGTTGACCCGGTCCACGCCTAACTTTGCGCGTAGAGGCAGGAATACCTGTTCCTGGATTTGGTCGTAGCGCGTTTGCAACTTGGCAGGCACGCATTCGCCGCGTCGGCGCGCGGCGGCGACCTCGCGGGCCACCGCCATCGCGTCCTCGTAAGATTTCTGGAAAGATGCCGGCGCCCCCTTGATCCCGGCCAGCGCTACGCTGAGCAGCTTCTCATGCAGCCGCGGCGGCCAGACGATCCCAGTCGGACGTACTCCGCGGAGGGCCTCCGAAAGCTGGTCCAGGCGGCAGAAGGTCACCACCGCCCGGGTCATGATCGGCACGTAGACGCCGGACATGGCCGGAGAAACATGGGAGAGGCCCAGGAAGCTGAGCGAGTCTCGGCGGGTTGTGGTCACGTCCGGGTTGAGTACGGCGGATCCAAGGACAGAGTACTGCAAGGTGCGGTGGGTATGGATGACACCTTTGGGAGCTCCGGTGGATCCGGACGTGTAGAACAAAGCTGCTGGCTGGTCGATGTGCCCCCCGACGAGGCGCTCGTCGAAAAGCGCCGGGTTGGCCGCATCGTGGGCTCGACCGGTCTCGCGCAGTGCGGCCCATGTCTTGCCGACAACCGTTCCTGGAAGTCCTGATGGGGAGCCATCGAAGCTGATCACGGCTCGTAGTGCTGGAAGCCCCGTGGCAACTGAAGCGACCTTTGCCACGTCATTGTCGTCGCCAACAACCATGGCAACGGCTTCGCTGTGTCCGACCAGTTGCCTCACTTCAGCAGCGGAACTCATGGGGTAGACACCGACAGGAATCGCTCCGGCCGAGAGGATGCCAAGCGCCGCAATCACCCACTCGCCCCGGCCCGGCGCCATGATGGCGACTCTGTCGCCGGGCGCGACACCGACGGCTGCCAGCCCGAGCGCAACCTCGCGTACAGTCGATGCGTACTGCGCCCACGTGGTCGGAATCGCGCGCATGCCGTCCCACTGGCAAAACGCGACGTCATCGGGCTCAACCTCGGCTCGTTCGTGTACCATCTGGGCGAAGGTTCGCTCGACGGCTTGGAAGTTGGCGACGCCGATGTCGGTGACGCCGCTCAGTACCGGCACCTGCCGTGCACGGGCAGTGGCTGGGGGGACGGGATTTGTGGCCATGGTCATCGCTCCGATTTGTACAGACCTACCGGCCTGAGTGCGGGGTGGAGTTTGGGGCTCGTGCCCCCTCGTCTGAAGGCTGCGACGACGCCCGCGCCTGTCTCCAGCCTTCGCGGAGGCCTCGCGCCACAGGGTCGTTGAACCAGGAGGCAGCCTTGGCGAGCGTCAGTTCGGCCCGGCGTTGATCAACAGCGTCGTCGTAATCGTTCACGGCCTGCTTAAGCGCCGCATAGAGCACAGGAGCTCGACGGCCGGCCTCCCGGGCCCGGCCGAGCGCCTCCTCCACCAGTCGATCGGGCTCGATAATCGCGTCGACAAGGCCCCACCGTGCCGCCTGCTCGGCGCCGACGAGTTCACCGTTCAGCAGCAAGTCACGTGCGGGCCGTGTTCCGATCAGGCGGACGAGGCGCTGGATTCCCTTGTCCGCGGGCAGAAGGCCGTGTCTGATCTCGGGGAATCCGAACCGGGCGTGAGGCGCCGCGAGCACCACATCCGCGAATAGCGCGTACTCCACGCCGCCGCCGACGCAGTCGCCGTTGACAGCGGCGATGACCGGAGCCGGGTATCGTTCCATCGCGACAAGGAGGTTATGGAAACCCCGCATTCGGTCTTCGACCGGGTCAGCGGCGGCTCCGTCGGCTTCCTTGATGTCACCGCCGGCGCAGAAGAACCGCGCCCCGGCACCGGTGATCACTATCGGCGCCGGGTCGCCCTGGCCACGATCCCGGAACAGCGCCGTCATGGCGAGCAACAACGCACGGTTCAGAGCGTTGGCCGGAGGCCTGTCGAGCGTCGCGACCACGACGCCGTCGTAGCCGGCCGTCCACAGCCCGGCAGCCGCATCGCTTTCGTGCCGCGCGGATAAAGCCGTCATCGGATGTCTCTCGTGTCTGATTGCTGCGGTGGGTGGCGAAGCCGCCCTCGCTCTGAGTCGAGGGAGGGCGCGGCGACTGCTTCTCGCGGAACGCCTGCCAAGCCTCGATGTAGCGGGCTATCGTTATGCATCGAAGTCTGGCACCGCTTCATCGCGCCAGGCTCACGTCGGCTTTTTGGCTTCCGCGAAGCGCTTGCGTTTCTCTCGAAAGGCCGCGACGGCTTCTTTGCGATCAGGACTCTTGAAGGTCAGCGCCTCGAGCGCCATCGCGGTATCTAGATTGAGATGCACCTGCTCCTTGATCAGCTTGTTGACGCTATATTTTGTCCAGACGATTGCGTTGCGGGGTCCACTCGCGAGCAGTTCGGCGTATCCGATCGCATGATCAAGAACAGTACCTTCCGGCACGACCTTGTTGATCATCCCCGCAGCCGCCGCGTCTTCCGCCGAAATGAAGTCACCGGTCATCAAGAAGTGTTTGGCCCGTGCCGGACCCAGGAGAAGCGGCCAAATTACAGCGCCCCCATCTCCGGCGACGACACCGGCCGTAACATGCGTATCGGCGAAGCGCGCGCTTGGCTGGGCAAAGATAACGTCGCAAAACAGGGCGAGCGTGGCGCCCAACCCGACCGCCACGCCGTTCACGGCAGCGATGACGGGGGACTCGACTTCGAGGATGTTCCTGATGAGATGTCGACCCGAGCGCGTGGGCGATATCGGATGCCCACCGGTATCAAGCGCGTTCTGATCACCCCCTGAGCAGAAGCCTCGACCAGCGCCAGTGAGCACTATGGCCTTCACCGCGGGGGCCCTATCGAGGTCTACGAACACCTCCTCCAACGCGGTATGCATAGGCCAATTGATGGCGTTGAGGATTTCAGGCCGGTTCATGGTTATGACGGCCACACCGCTCGGACGTATCTCTACGAGCAAGCCTTCATATTTTTTGTCTTTCATCTTCAGTCTCCAGTTCTTCAAATGGGCGTCAGGCCGAAGCAGCAGGATTACGGACTGCGCCATCGACGGTCCCGGCGGCCGCCTTGGCGTTCTCGAAGGCCTCGCGCTCGGCATAATGGGCGGGGCGGGCGGCGCGGATGTCTGCAAGGATCGCGTCGGACGTGCGCACGACCGACCGGTGGTTTTTGAACCTCGGGATGACGTACTTGCCGAACAGCTCGATCGACTTCATCAGCTCCTTGTGCGGCATGCCATCGATGCGCAGCGCGAGCGCGTCGATGCCCATGTCGACGAACCGCTGGACCTGCTTGGTGCAGGTCTCGACGTCGCCGACGATGAAGCTGCCCGACTCGTCGAACAGATAGCGCTCGTTTTTGAAGTCGATGTTCTTGATCTTGCCGAGCGATCCGTAGTCGGCGGACAGCTTCGACAGCCGCTCATAAGCGTCGATGGACAAGGAGACGCTATGGGCCAGCGTGGCCGCCCACCGCTCCGCCTCCTCGTTTGTATCGGCGCAATGCATTCCGCCGGATATCACCGCCACCTTCTGCGCCTGCACGGGGTATACGTGCTCGGCGCTCGCCAGCTCCTTGTCATAGAGCTCGGCCGACCTCTGCACGGAGGCGAATCCGCTATAGCCGCCGCCCATCATGGCGCCGATGCCCATGTGCGCGGCGGCGGTGATCGATTGCGGGCTCGAAGTCGCCATCATGATTGGCGGATAGGGCAGCGTCACGTGCTTGGGCGTCAGGCTGCGCGGCGGAATCTTGTAATGCTCGCCGACGAAAGAGAAGATGTCGTTCGATAGGGCCCGGCGGATGACCTCAATGCCCTCTATCTGCTGCGCCTTGGTCTCCTCGGGGTCGACCTCGAAGGCGCGCAGCGCGAGGGTGGTGTTGCCGCGGCCGACGGCAAGCCCGACGCGGCCGTTCGATAGGATATCCTCGGTCGCCAGCCGCTCCGCAACGCGCAGCGCGTGATTGATCTTCTTGGGAAGCGGCGTGATCAGGTGGATGAACTGGATCCGACTGGTTAGCGCCATCATGTACGGGTAGATCACCTCGGGAGCGGAGGTCGAGGCCGTGCCGATCGCGAAATGCTGTTCGGAGCACCCGAACGCGTCGAATCCGACTTTCTCTGCCAGAATCACTTCGTCGATGAGCTCGCGATAGCGGTGCGCGTGGGTGTGTCCCGGCTGGGTCTCTCCCTCGCTGAAGAAGATGAACCGCATGCGTTGTGCCTCCTCCGCACCTTCAATGTTAATCTACACTAACTTTATGATCAGCAATTGCGTCCTGTCAACAACCTTTCGGCGTCGACCATCTAGAACCGTTCTTTGCGGTATTTGCTTCAAAACCCGCATAATTCCTGATAAGCGCGCGATGGAAAATATTCAGCCCCTCGCCTAGCGATCTGGCGACGGCCCAGAAAAGTGAATACATATTTACATGAGGATGAAATGAGATGTTCACATGATCCATTCATTGAGCCCGGGACAGACGATGCTGGCGCGCGGGATGACACGGTGCTTCGCGGCCGCCACGTGGTACGGTGCGCCTCAATGAATATTCAGCCATTACCGATCAAGCGGGCATACAGCAGCGGGCGGCGCGAGCAGTTGATCGCGGTCGCTGCTGAGCTCTTCCTGCAGCACTCATACGACGCGGTCACAGTTGAAATGATCGCTGCGCGCGCCGGCATCACTGGTCCTGGATTGTATCGCCACTTCCAGAACAAGCAGGCAGTCCTGATCGCGGTTCTGGAGGAACCGACGCAGATCGTGCACGAGGTTGCGAAACGGATCGCGGAGACGACGAAGGACCCAAAGGCCGCCATGATAGCGATGGTCGAGTCGCACATCCGGTTGATCCTTAAAGGACCACCAAGCACGCTGATCTTCACCAAGAACGAGCACGCTCTTCCTGAACACGACCACAGACGGATCCGGCGCGAGATGGCGTTGTACGCCGAAGAATGGATTTCCGTGATAATCCCGCTGCGGCCCGACCTGTCCGAACCCGAGGCACGACTGCTGACCCAGGCCGTGTTCTCCATGCTCAACACCGCTGCGACGCTTAGGAAGGGCCTCGACGAGGAGTCGATCTTCTCCACTATGCGGCAGGCCGCGCTGCACGCGCTGCTCGGCCGCGGCGACCTCTGATCTACACCTGTCCTGCCGGCGCAAACCCTATCGATCAGACGGTCCTCGCGGCCGCAGAATCCCACGCATTAGCTATGGCTGCACATGAGAGATCGCACTGTGAGGCGCGTCCCGCACAGGCCAGGTTTTGCCTAATTTCCTTCGGCGCTAGCTACGGAGGCGTGTGGTGCTTGATGTTAGCAGGCTTTCCCTTAGGTCCGGCGGGCCAGGTATCCTCAAGCGCAGCACCGCGACGACGCTACGGTGAGTCGCCTACAAGGCTTCTGCGCATACCGGTCTAAGGGAAAGCCATATGCATCGGGTCTTCCAACAATTCATTGATGCAATAGTCAGCGCCGAAGATGCCGAAGGCTTCTCCAACGCTCTGGCGGAAACAGCATCGGCTTTGGACCTATCGTGTTTCGCTTATCTCGCTCTCCAGAGCGAAGAAGACAGGAAGCCCCGACTTATCTCAACATATCCAACGCGATGGACGACCCATTATCTAGATAAGAAATACCAAGTCATTGATCCCGTCATTCGAGAAGCCCTTCAGAGCCCGGAGCCTTTTCGATGGGGAATCGATTTTCGATCACAAACCAGTTCAAAAGAGCAGCGGCGTCTATTCGATGAAGCCGCGCAATGCGGAATCCGGTTCGGCTTCACGGTGCCGATCCACGATGGGCATGGACCAATCTCCGCATTGACTTTCGCTACTGACGAGAGCCGGCCACAATTCGAGAAATGCATTGATTCGCACACGCGTGTCCTTCAACTCATGGCGATGTATTTTCATGCTCACGTTCGTCGCAAGCTCGGAAACGAACGTGGTCTTGACGGAATTCGGCTATCGCGCCGCGAAGTAGAATGTTTGGAGTGGGCGGCTCGAGGAAAGAGCTCTTGGGAAACCGGCTGCATTCTCGGTATCTCGCGCAACACAGTTGCGTATTACTTAGAGAATGCGAAGGAAAAGCTCGGCGTTCGCACAATCGCGCAGGCGGTAACACACTTGGCGGCTGCAAATAGAAAAAAGCAAAATTAGGGTGCCTCCCCCCTACAACTACAGGTGATGATTTGAGGCGATAATCGCGCTTCAACGAAGGCTATTCAACACTACTGGAGGGATTATGATCCAGTTGATCACACCACCTTCGTACGGAGAGCTTTCCGACACCCTCGTTGAGATGCATCGGTTGCGGCATCGTGTCTTCAAACTGCGCATGGCATGGGAAGTTGAAACCAGCAGCGACATGGAGATCGACGAATTCGACGCGCTGCATCCTGACTATCTAATCCAGGTAGATGAAAGCGGCCAAGTGCATGGTTCCGTTCGCCTGCTTCCAACTCTTGGCCCGACCATGCTTCGCGACACCTTTCCAGCGCTCCTTGAAGGCCGACCCGCGCCATCGACTCCTCTCGTTTGGGAAAGTAGTCGATTCGCAACTGACGTCCCTAACGATGCTCCGAAAGGGGCTTGCGGCATAGCCCTCGCGACCTACGAGCTATTTGCTGGAATGGTCGAGTTCGGGCTTTCACGGCAGCTCACGGATATTCTTACCGTTACGGATGTCAGAATGGAGAGAATCCTCCGACGATCTGGCTGGCCCCTGCGACGTATTTGCAATCCTTCCACGATTGGCAATACTTTGGCCGTGGCCGGTTACCTCGATATTTCTCGCGATACTCTAGCCAGCCTTCGTAAGGCCGGCGGCCTCTCGGCGCCGGTCCTTTGGACACCAGTAATCTCCGCAGCCGCCTAGAACGATCCATGCCAAGAAGCAATATGCGTGTCTTCGCCCTAAGCGGGACACCGTGTCTTGCGGTATGCCCACTGGCGATGAACATGACGGGAATTGAGATTAGAAACAATCGACGTGGCACAGCGAGCGCGATTGACCTGCAACAGCTTCGATTCGCTGTGGTTGCCAGCGACTACGGGAGCTTTCGACGAGCTGCTGATGTCCTTTCGATCAAGCACACTGTCCTGAGCCGATCCATCGGTCAGCTTGAATATCTGGTTGGGACTTCACTATTCGAGCGCTCCAGCGGAGGAATCAAGCCCACTATCGCTGGCCAAGCGGTTTTGCGAATTGCGCGGCTGATCCTGGAACAGGTCGACATACTCGTCGAAACCGGGAGGTCCGGTGGTCGCGGCGATACTGGCCATCTTGTTATTGGCTTCTACACGTCCGTGTCCACCGGCAATTTGCGAGCGACGATAGGTGAATTTAAGAAGCTGCTCCCGCAGATCGAATTGGCAACGATGGAGCGCTCTCGCTTTCATCTGATGACCGCGCTGCGTAACGGGACCGTCGACGTCGTCGTTAGCCCTGGACGTCTGGCTTGTCTGGACGTCAAATCACTACTGCTGTGGAGCGAGCGCATCTTGATCTCGTTGCCTCAGGATCACCACCTAGCGGCACGCGAGATCATCTATTGGGCCGATTTGCGCAACGAAAAGATACTTCTAAGCAAGATTGATCCTGGACGCGAACTCGAGGATCTCCTGATTTCGAAGCTCGCCTCACCTGACGACCGGCCCGCAGTAGAGCGCCACGACGTAAGCCGCGGCATTATCAAAAATCTGACGAGTATGGGCATGGGGCTCAGTCTGGTGATGGAATCGGATATCGGCGCAAGTTTCGCTGGGCTTGTGTACCGGGAATTGCACGACGGGACAGGACCTAGCCGGGTAGACTTCTTTGCGCATTGGCGCGACGACAATGAAAATCCGGCTCTAAACCGTTTCCTCAATCTGTTGGCAGAGCGCTATCCCTCGCTTCCGCCGGCTCTCGAGGGGTGACCGGCTCGTCTCGCCTTTGCAAATCCGCGGTCTGTGGCCATAAAGCGAGCTAGCATCGGTGCGATCAATTTCGCCGGATCGATGCGCTGCCCACTTTCGCTTGCCAAGGCCTCTGCATAGGCGACGAGATCCCGATGCACTGATGCCGGAAGTTCTGCGGCGACCTTGACCGGCTTGTCGTCCGGCAGTGCTGCTATTTTAAGCTTGGGCATGCCGTTACACTCCGTATGGCACAAGTATGAGATCTCGATTGACGATGACGCGAACCGGAAAGCCAGGTCGCACGGTGAGAGTGGGCTGGATGTTGAGGCTGCGCCGAACTACCTGCTGCCCGGTCTGGTTCAGTGAATCCGAGGCGCCGTGTCGCAATGCCTGGATAATTGCGCTGTCGTTGCTGTTGGTGTCCGAACCCGCCCCCAGTTCGGTCCCGACCGCCAAAAACGTCGATAGTGCCGCAGCCTTGAACAGCTCACCCCAGTGATTATCAACCTGATCTTCGAGGCCTGCGTATCCGGCAGCGTCAGCGCCGGGTTGCCGCTCGAGAACGATGGAACGTCCATTCGGCATGATCAGGCGGGTCCAGACGAGTAGGACGCGGGACTGACCGAAAGTGACCTGGCTATCGTAGACGCCGATCAGACGCGCTCCCTGAGGCACAAGCAGAAAGCGGCCGGTCGGCGTATCAAAGACGTTTTCGGTCACCTGCGCGGTAATTTGGCCTGGGAGATCCGATCTAATCCCTGTGATCAGAGCTCCCGGAATGACCGTCCCAGCCTGCACGATATACGGTGAAGCTGGCTTGGTGATGCGGTCAGGGCTGACCGTACGACGGTCCGCAGAGGCGTTCACGAAGGCAAGCTTGCGGTCCTGGCCGTTCTGCGCAGATCCGTCATCGCCGGTGCTCGTTGCGCTCGCTGGCACGACGCGGTCACTTCCAACCGCCGCGGCGGGCGGACGGACTTCTCGTCCATTGGTCGCAGCGAACAAATGGCTGATGCGGGCTGCCTCGGTCTCTTGATCCCGGCGTTGCTGGTCCGGATCAGCGCCGCTCGTCGGCAACTGGCCTTGAGCGGCAAGGATCGGTCGACCGAGGTCCCCGGGGAGCGGCGGACCGAGTTGCGGGATGGGCTGGCGCGGAAGGCCAGCATAGTCCTTCGGCAGCGTCGTAATACCGTCGGCAACATTGTGGTGGTCGGTACTGTAAAGCTCATTGGCCGCCTGATTACGGGAGCGATTGTGCTGCAGCGACCACAGCACCGCTCCACCGATGACAAGCAGGGCAACCGCGCTTGCGCCGGCCAAGACCTTCCGCGACAACCGCGTCACGCGTGGATGCTCTGCTCTCAAGCGGAAGCTTTCGGACTGCTCCCCTTGTGTCTCCGGCGGAACTGCTTGCTCGTGATCGTTTACATTCCGAGTGTTCATGATGACGGCCTCCCGTCGGTCCTCACAATACGGACCCTCTGCTGGTGCTCGCCGCCAAGCCGCAGTTCGGCGGCAGCAAACAGCCTATCGACGATCAATAGGTTGCCGTAGGTGCGGTAGTTGACGAGTTCGGTCTTGCCGTCTGGACCGATGACGAAGAGCGGGGGCATCTCGCCCTGCACAATGCCTTGCGGGAATTCGATATAGACCTTGCGGCCATCGTCATAGGCGACCAGCGGCCGCCAGGGAGGACTGTCCCCTTCGATGGCATAGCGGGAGATGCGCTGCGCCGGGTCCGGAAGAACGGGCTTCAGGGCGACCGAACGCGATCGATCCCGCGCAGTTTCCGGATAGTACCAGGCAACAGACGGCATGTATGGCCGTTCGCGGGAGCGGAGCTCGATCAGGTAGGTGCGTCGGTCAGTATTGACCACCAGGTTGGTCTCGATCGAAGTTCGGGTCGGCTTGACCAGGATATGGACGCGCCGTGTGTCGCCGCTCCCGCTCTCGGTATCGCCCACGACCCAGCGTACAGTATCTCCGGCCGCGATCGGCCCCGATCCCGTCAACTGTTCTCCCTCCTCGAGCGCGATATCTGTGATCTGCCCCGGTGCAGCATAAATCTGATAGAGTGCCCCGGGACTGTAGGCGTAGATTTGCGCCGCGTTGAAATACCCCCGCTTGCGCGGTTCGACGCGGGCTGCGCTATTTGCCGTCTCAACCCGGCTCACCGGTTCTGCGTCTTCTTTCCCTCCCGACTTGCCGCCGAGAACCGGCTTCCAGAGCGGTGGAATGTGAAGCGGTCGCAATCTGTCGTCGAAAGGCGCGGGAGCCGCTGGCAACGGAGGCACTTCCGCGTCATAGCTGATCTCCGGCGGAATGTAGGTCGCGCACCCACCGAGCGCCGAGGAACCGACCAGGAGAGCCAACAGAATTGTTCGCTTCGCGGCCACGAATTCCAGCAGTGCCGAATTGTGCGGGATGGGGCGGTTCGAATGAACGTCATGCGGCGTCTTGGTCACTGACCCAACTCCTTTGACCAGTTGATGGCGCGGACATAGACGCCAAGGGGGTTTTTGCGCAGGCGTTCGGCATCGCGGGGCGTCTCGATCACGATCGAGAGAATTGCAGTCCAGCGTTCGGTCGAACTCAACGAGCCGTTGTCGTAGACGTGCTGGGTCCACGCGACCCGAAAGCTTTCCGACGACGCACGAATGACACTCGAGACTTCGACAGAGATTTGCGCCTTACCCAGCTTGGCAAATGGGTCATTGCTGCGCGCGTAGTCGTTGAGCGCGGCGGCGCCGCGATCGGTCGTAAAATCATAGGCCCGGAGCCAATTTTGGCGCAGAACGATGCCGTCGGCCGGCAGACCTCTGACATCCTCGATAAAGCGCGCCATATGGTAGGCGATCTGCGCATCAGTGGGTTGATAGTCGATGTTGGCCGGCGCAACTCTTTGTGCCTGGCCAAGGTGGTCGACTTCGACCACCCAGGGCGTGATCGAGCCTTGGCTCGATTGCCAAGCAAGGCTACCTGCGAGACTGGCTGATAACATCAAGCAGCCGAACGCCATCAGGCGCCAGTTCTTGGCTTGCACGCGCGCCGATCCAATGCGTTCGTCCCAAACCTGCGCTGCCTTCTGATAAGGCGTGATCGGCTCGGGCATGCGCCCGTAGTGTACGGAAGGTCGTTTGAACATCGATAGTTGCCCCTGAGATCAAGTGATAAGTTTCGAGTCGTGCGGTGTCCGCGTTTGAGTCGTCGCCCGCGCAGCGGATGGCGAAAGCGCAGTGGCTACGTGTCAGCGCTCCCCTTCGGACAAATTGACTGACGAGCCGCTACCACCGTGATCGCCGGAGCGAACCGCGTGGCCGGCTGCTGACGCGCCGTGCCGAATAGTCTCGGCACGCTTCATGCGCCGCGCCCAATCGGGCTGCCCTTCCGCCGAAGTGCTCGCGGACTGCGCGCCGGCTTCCCCACCTCCGCCGAGCGCTGCCGCTGCACGACGCAACGGGCTCATAGCAGCTGAAGCGCCGGCCTCCGCGACGCCGGCAAGGCCGCCGCTCCTGTAAGCGGCTGATACTCCGCTGATGACAGCGCCGCCACTACGCGCGGCGCCCACAATCGCGCCGCCAGCGAGGCCACCTCCGCCGGCGGCAAGACCCGCGCCCGCCGCAACAATGCCGCCAGCAGCAAGGCCAGTTCCAATTGCGGCGCCGGCGCCGAGTTGCGGTCCACCGGACACCAGGCCGTTGGCAATACCCGGCCCGAATATACCGAGACCTAGTAAGGAGAGAGCCGCGAGCACCAGCGTCATTGCGTCTTCAATGGTCGGCTGTGCGCCGCCGAAGCCGGTGGTGAATTGCGAGAACAGGGTCGAGCCGATGCCAACGATGACGGCAAGGACCAGAACTTTGATCCCTGACGATATAACGTTGCCCAACACCCGCTCCGCCGCAAAGGCTGTCTTGCCAAACAACCCAAAGGGAATGAGCACGAAGCCGGTCAGCGTTGTGAGCTTGAACTCGATCAGGGTGACAAAGAGTTGGATCGCCAAAATGAAGAAGGCGAGTAGCACCACGACCCATGAAAACAGGAGAACAACGATCTGCACGAAGTTTTCGAAGAAGCTGATGTAGCCCATCAGGTTCGAGATCGAATCGAGTAGCGGTCGGCCGGCATCGAGTCCAACTTGGGCGATCTTTCCCGGTCGCAGGAAATCTGCCGCAGAGAGGCTTGTGCCTGACGCTTTCAGTCCAAGACCGGCAAAGCTCTCGAAGACGATGCGCGCCAGGCTGTTCCAGTTGCCGATGAGGTAGGCAAAGACCCCCACGAAAAGCGTCTTCTTGACGAGGCGCGCTATCACGTCCTCGTCAGTTCCCCAACTCCAGAACAACGCAGCAAGCGTGATGTCGATCGCGGCAAGGGTCGTCGCCAGATATCCGACCTCGCTACCCAGCAGCCCGAAGCCGTTATCGATATAACGAGTGAAGGTCTCCAGAAACTGGTCAATGATCCCCGTACCCGTCATGGCTTGCTCGCCTCGGGCATAGGCAGGTTCGGATATCCCTGCGGGATCCGGTTTTGGCCCTTTGGGGCGGGTATCGGGCTGGCTGAGTCATCGTGGCCGAGAGCTGCGGCACCATCTTTCTTGCCAAAGAAGCGACGCCGGTTTTCGGCCCAAATCTTATGGCAATGCTGATAATCCCCTGCTTCCTCCGGTGTAACGCCGCGGCAGCGTGCGAGGTCGGAGTTGGTTGCATCGTTCGTTTGCTCCGCCTTCGGTGCCGGCGAAGAATCGTCTCCGCCACGCAGTTGAATCGTGCAGGCGGCGACGGCCACTAGGCCGATTGTCGTAAGCAGCGACAACGCCTTGAATGCCTTTACGTCGGTCATCAGTGGAACATCTGCACATTGGAGGATTGATAGCCCTGTCCTGGCGTCAGGAATCGCCTGAGTTGCTCTCGTCCCTGATCCTGGGCCGAGGCGCGCTGAGCCGCTTCGAGGCTCTGCGCCCTGCCCTGCGCTGCCACAACAGCGGTGAGGTCGGCGAGTTGCTGCGCGTTCAGCGCGAGAATCTGATTGCCAGCTTGCGTCGCCTGCAGAGCGCCGCTTGCGCCTTGGCTAGACGTTACGAGCGCGGACGTCTGGATGCGATTGGTGTCGAGATTGCCAACGATGCCGGCCTGGATGCGAAGCGCGTCTTGCGTCGCGGCAAAGGAATTCTGCCAACGCGTTTGGGCGTTGAAGATCAGCAACTGGCTCGACTGGCTACCGGTAGCTGGCGCGTAGCTAGTCGAGAACGCGCGATCAATCTGCTGCACGTCGTAGGCGATGCGTTGGGCCTGGGCCAGCAATTGCTGGGTCCGCTGGATCGACGATTGCAGTTGCTGCAGCGACGAATACGGCAGGTTTGCCAGATTCTTTGCCTGATTGATCAGCATCCGCGCCTCGTTCTGCAACGAGGTGATCTGGTTGTTGATCTGCTGGAGCTCCCGCGCGGCGGTCAGCACATTCTGAACGTAGTTGTTGGGATCGAAAACGATCAGCGCCCGTGCGGGGATCGTAACGCC